>CADEEX010000370.1 GCA_902826465.1 uncultured Acidobacteriota bacterium | reverse complement strand
AACTTCGATCGCGATACCACCGTCGGTACTGCCGACTTGCCGTCGCTCTGGAATCAGCGGATGCGCGAAGGGCTGTGGCTCCACTGGGATGGCAACAACAACTCGGTGGACGAGCGGAACAAGAGCGCAGCAATCGGTGCCGGTGCCACGCCCGACAGCATCAATCTCGACGCGCTGCAGCGTGTCGCCAGCTGGATTCAGGATCTCAAGCCACCGGCGTATCCTGCGGCCCGCATCGACCAGGCGCGCGCGGCGCAAGGGCGTCCGCTCTATCAACAACAGTGTGCGAGCTGCCACGACATCGGGCAGCCGCGCGTCGGCCAGACGATTGAGATCGCCGACATCGGCACCGACCCTGAGCGCGTCAACTCGTTCACGCCGGAGCTGGCCAGGGCGATGAATACGATTGGCACCGGAAAGCCCTGGCAGTTTTCGCACTTCCGCAAGACCAACGGCTACGCCGGCATGCCGCTCGATGGCCTGTGGCTGCGCGCGCCGTATCTGCACAACGGGTCGGTGCCGTCGCTGCGGGCGCTGTTGCTGCTTGACGAGCGGCCGACGCGGTTCTATCGCGGCTACGACGTCTACGATTTTCAGGGGGTTGGCTTCACGGCCACCGGCGCCGACGCCGAACGCGCCGGCGTGCTGTTCGATACGACCGAGCGGGGCAACGGCAATGGCGGCCACACCTACGGGAAAGATCTGCCGGCCGCCGACCGCGAGGCCATTCTTGAATATCTGAAGACGCTGTGAGAGCGCCGCACAAAGTGAGTGCCGTCGGCCGCGAGAAGTGCTAATGTTCGCGCCGTCAGGGAGGCCTCATGGGTTCATGTGACCGGTCGGTGCTGCCCGCGGGATTGGCGACGCTTGTAGGAGTGCTCGTGCTCGGTTCGCCCTTCGGCCTGGTGGCCACGGCCCAGCAGTCTCGGTCTGCGGCCTCTTCGGTCACCTTCACAAAGGACGTCGCGCCGATTCTGCAGCGCTCCTGCCAGCATTGTCATCGGCCTGGATCGATCGGCCCGATGTCGCTCATCAGCTTCGAGGACGCTCGTCCGTGGGCGCGCGCCATCAAGAATCGCGTCGTGCAGCGGCAAATGCCGCCCTGGCACGTCGATCGCGACGCCGGAACCCTTCACAAGTTCAAAGACGACCCGTCACTGAGCGATGCCGAGATCGCGACGATCAGTGCCTGGGTCGACGGCGGCACGTTGCGCGGCAATCCCGCCGACCTGCCAGCGCCGCGCCAGTTCGATGATGCCGATCGCTGGCACATCGGCAAACCCGACCTCATCGTCTCGATGCCGGTCGAAGCGACGATCGCCGAGGCCGGACCAGACTGGTGGGCCAACTACACCGCCGAGACGGGGCTCACCGAAGACCGCTATATCAAGGCGGTCGAGGCGAAGCCGGGCCCTGGCGCGGCGGCGCGCGTGGTCCATCACGAGGTCGCGAGTCTGCTCGGACCGGACGATGCGCCGGCCGCCGGCGGCACGCTGGTGGAATACGCGGTCGGCAAGAATGGCGACGTGTTTCCTGACGGCGCCGGCAAGCTGATCAAGGCGGGGTCGAAGATCCGCTTCAACATGCACTACCACTCGGTCGGTGAGGTCATCAAGGATCGCTCGCAGGTGGGAATCGTGCTCTACCCGAAAGGGTATGTGCCGAAGCACGTGATCAACACCGTGCTGGCGCCCAACGCCGACGACCTTGATATTCCTGCCGGCGCCGACAATGTGCGCAGCGACGCCTACTACAAGATGGAACGGCCGGCACACCTTGTCGGCTTCATGCCGCACATGCACAACCGCGGCAAGCGGCAGTGCCTCGAGGCGATCTATCCGAACATGGCGGTCGAACAGTTGAACTGCGTGAACTACGACTTCAACTGGCAGATTGTCTACAACTATGCGGACGATGTGGCGCCGCTGCTGCCAGCCGGTACGATCATGCACGTCATCAGCTGGCACGACAATTCCGCGGCGAACAAGAACAACCCCGATCCGCGCAACTGGGTCGGCTTCGGCAACCGCACCACCGACGATATGGCGCGGCACTGGCTGACCTACTACTACATGAGCGACGACGAGTACAAGGCCGAGACGGCGGCGCGCGTGCGCATCGGGCAGCATGCGACCAATCAGCAACAGTGATTCCCCGGTTGCCACGAAAATGCGAAAGCCTGAAATGAGTTCCTCAGCGAGCTCACGATTTCTGGGTTTCGTGTTTTCGTGGCGCATCTTCGCTCTGGTGCTCGCCGGATGTGCCGCGAGTGCGGCACCGCTCCAGGGGCAGGTGCGCTACGCCACCGGGCAGAACGTCGTTCCCGTGTTCGAAGGGTGGGAGCGACTGCCCGATGGCTCGTTCGACATGGTGTTCGGTTACATGAACCGGAACTACGAGCAGAAGATCGACCTGCCCGTGGGCGCCGACAATACGCTCGAACCGGGATTGCCGGATCAAGGGCAGCCGACACACTTCTACCCGCGACGGCAGCAGTTCGTCTTCAAGGTCCGCGTGCCCAGGGATTGGGGGAAGAAGGACCTGGTGTGGACGCTCAAGGTCAATGGCAAGACCGAGAAGGCCTTTGCGTCGCTACTCCCGTTCTGGGAGCTTGGCGCGTTTGTCTATCAGGAGAACCGCGGCAGCACGGCGACCATCGGCGATGAGCCGGAGCCGAACCTGGCGCCGAAGATTGCTCTCGTCAGCGGCGCCACCCAGTCAGTGACGGTGGCGACGCCACTGACGCTGTCGCTGATGGTCAGCGACGACGGCCATCCTGTGCCACGGCGTCGTCCCGGCGCCGCGGCGGCGCCAACCGTCAGGCGCGATTCCGACGGTGCAGTCATCACGCCGACGGGAACCCCGGGGCCAGGCAGCACGGGTCCGCGTCGCGAGAATCCGCTGACGCAGGCCGTGGTCAGGCTCGAGCCTGGCGTGGCCCTGGGTGTGACGTGGGTCGTCTATCGTGGCCACGACGAAGGCGTCACGTTCGAGCCGCAGCGAATCGCCGTGGCCAACGACCGCGCGGACACCACCGTGCGCTTCGCGCGTGCCGGCACGTATACCCTGCGCGCTTACGCGGACGACGGCATTCTGGTGACACCGATCGACGTCACCGTGACGGTGAAGGAGTGACGATGAAGGCGACGACGAGGCGACTCTGCGTAGCGGCGGTCATGATGGCGGCGCTGACCGCCGGCCACGTGGGACTGGCAGGGCAGCAGGCGGCGGCAACGCCGTCCCCGAATGCCAGCAAGCTCGACTACGAGTTCTTCCGGGATCAGGTGCAGCCGATCTTTCTCGCGAAGCGTCCTGGCCGGGCACGTTGTATCACCTGTCACGCGACCGGCACGCCTCGGCTGCAGGCCCTTGCTGACGGTGCCACGTCGTGGACCGAGGCACAGTCGCGACAGAACTTCGACGTCTGGACGCGCAGCGTGGTGCCAGGCAATCCCAACGTCAGCAAACTGCTCGTGCATCCGTTGGCGCGAGCTGCCGGTGGCGACGTGTTTCACGGTGGTGGGCAGCAGTGGACGTCGAAAGACGATCCGGAATGGAGGCTGCTGGCGCAGTGGGTCACAGGTGGGCCGAAGGTGGGAGGCGCGGCGGCGCAGAGCCTCTCGTACAAGACGCGCATCATTCAAACCAACGCGGCAGGCGACGATGTGCACGTGATCGATCCGGCCAGTAACAAGGTGGTGTCGATTATTCCGGGGATCGAGGTGGCGCACGGCGTCGTCGGAGCTCCGGCCGGTGACCGGCTCTACTTCACGAACGAGTCGCTGCACACGCTTGACGTGGTGGATTCGGCGTCACTGGCGATCATCAAGCGCATTGCGCTCAGTGGGCGGCCGAACAATCTGGGGGTCACCAACGACGGCAAGAAGGTGTATGTCGGCATCGCGCAGGCGCCAGGCGCGGTCGACGTCCTCGATGTGGTCAAGCTCGAGCGGATCAAAACAGTGCCGGTCGATGGATCGGTGCACAACGTCTATGTGACGCCGGATGGGAAGTTCGCGGTGTCGGGCTCGGTGGCGACAAGTGTGATTAGTGTCATCGACACGACGACCGATGCAGTCGCGTGGACCTACAAGGAGACCTCAGGCATCAGGCCGATGATCTTCGATACGAATCCCGACGGCTCGACCAGGCGCATCTTCGTGCAGCTCTCGAACTATCACGGTATTGCGGTGGTTGACTGGGCGACGCGAAAAGAAGTGACGCGTTTCGACATGGCTGACATCGCGGGAGAGACGAAGGAGCTGCAGGGACTGCAGGCGGCTCCCGCGCACGGTCTCGCAATCACGCCTGACAAGAAGATGCTCCTCGCGCTCAGCAAGTGGTACGGCCGGATGTATGCGTATTCCCTGGCGGACCTCAAGCCGATCGCCGATCTGCACGTCGGTCATCATCCGGAGTGGGTGTCGTTGACGCCCGATGGCAAGACGGCCTACATCGCCGCAGCGGGCGATAACGCCGTATCGGTCGTCGATCTGGCGACCATGAAGGAGACGGCGCACATTCCGGTCGGTCAGGTACCGAAGCGCAACACCACGGCGAAGATGGCGACGCGCTCGGCGAACTAGCTGGCTCGCATCTTGTAACAGCCCGGCCGCATGGCTACGGTCCGGGTTGCGGCTCTCGGCGATCTGCATTGCACGAAGGCGTCTCATGGCGCCTTGCAGCCCCTCTTCTCACATATCCGCGACGCGGCGGATATCCTG
>CADEEX010000369.1 GCA_902826465.1 uncultured Acidobacteriota bacterium | reverse complement strand
GGCACGCCGACGATTCTCGACGTGCCGCGGAACATGAGTTGGGACGCTGTCGGCCTGCCAGATCCGGAAACGCCGGTCGGCGCACGGGGCATCGGCGAACCTCCGGTCGCGGCCGCCTGCATGTCAGTGCTGAACGCGATTTCAGACGCCGTCGGTGACGAGGTATTCACCCGCTCGCCGGTGCTCCTGGACCATATCGTCGCCGCAATCGACACCAAGAAGCCGGGGCAAGTGCCGCTGACGGCAAACGTGTAGAAGCGCTCGGCGATCAGGTGAGTGAGACGAGGGGATGAGGTATGAAGTTGGAGAACTTCTCCTCATCCCTCGTCTCGTATTCCTCATGGTGGTCGTGTTTCTCCTTCCCTCGTGTACGCAGCCACCACCCAAGCCAGTTGAACAGACCGTGATCTGGGACCACGCTGGGTCCTGGTCCGGCCGCGGGGACCTGGAAACCAACTCTTTCCCTTCCTCGAGCGGATACCTCCGATTTACGTGGGAGACGAGCAACGAGACGAAGCCGGGCGAAGGGCGGTTCAAGCTCCTTCTGGGCAGTTCGATCAGCGGCCGCATCATCCAGCCGGTGGTGGACAGCCAGGGCCCGGGTCGCGACGTCGCGTACGTCAGCGAGGAAGCGCGTACGTTTTACCTCAAGGTGGAGTCGGCGAACGAAGACTGGAAGCTCACTGTGGACGAGGGTTTTTCAGCCACAATCGAGCCCAAACACTAGGCATCCATCAGCAGAAACCGCGAGACCGCTGTGTCCGCCAGAGCGTGCCTCTCGATATCCTGCTCAGCGCTTCGCGAGAAGACGGATGACGTATTGAACGTTCAGGTCCACCAGGGCCACCGCCTCGCTCGTGAACCCCTTGCCGGAGAGAGCCGCGACGTCTGTGCGCAGTGCGCCCAGGATGTTCCCCGCGGCGCCCACGTTACTCCGTGCGATCGCCGTGCGCGCTGCTTGCAGCTTGTCGGTCACGTTGCGCGTCATCGCGTCACTTGTGATCCATCGCAGCGTGCGTGCCTGGGCCACTTGGTTGGCGAGGTTCGCCAGCAAGGCATCGGGCGCCATTGACGGTAGAGCTGACGGCGCCAGCGTGAGGCCCGTCACACTCTGTGATTCGACGTACTGGTCGAGCTCCTGCTGGAATCGCTCGACTTCCAACGCATCAGGCTGCGGAGGATCGACTGGCGCGAGCTCAGGATTGATGTGGGGAGCAAGGGTGAATCGCCTGAGCGACGGCGGTCCATGACTCGCGATCGAAAAGCCGGCGAGTCTTTGCTTGGGGAAGATGACTGCTGCATCGTTGACCGCGTTCCAACGGGCTCTCGCATCGGTGCCCACCGTTGTCCTCCATCCCGGCTGTGGCGCCGACAGGCCGACGGCAATAGCTTCGCCTGTCGTCAGGCTTCTATGGGCGGACAGCTCAGCGACGAAATAGCCCGGTCCGTGCGCGAGCGCGGAAGCCGACGGCCTGGACGCGCCAGCCGGCAGCGAAATGTCGATGGTTATTCTCTGGATGGCCGCAGTACTCGCGGCGCTATTTTCAAGCGTGTACTGGTAGATGAACACGTCGCGGGAATCGAGCGCTACCGAAACCTGAACGCGTGGAGCCGACAACGACGGAGCTTGGGCCCGCCCGGGGACTGGGCCGTACGTCAGGGGGACGGCCATCCACATGATCGCGATTGTCGCGAGTCGCCTCATTCCAATCTCCTCATCGCCGGCCAATGTCGTCCTTCAAGGCCACTGCGAAATCACGCGCGTTCTCAAATGACTAATGACCAGACAACCAGAGTGCTACTCGCGAAGCGCGAAGGTCACGAGGGTGTGGCCGGAGATGACGGCCACGTACTGCATGTTGTCGACCTGATAGGTGATCGGTGCCGTCACGACCTGGCCCCCTAGATTGGAGCGCCACAGTTCTTTGCCGTCACGCGCGTCGAGTGCATAGACGTAGCCTTCTCGGCCGCCGGTGAACAGCAGGTTCGTCGCTGTCGTCAGGATGCCGGCATCCGTCACGTCGAATTGCGTGAACTTCCAGACGATCTTTCCGGTCTTAGGATCGATCGCCATCGTGGCGCCGTTCCCGACTTCGTTCGTCCAGTTGTTGATGGGGCCGCGCCGGCCAATGCCGACGGTCGGTGCACCGGGGGTTGGCGCGACGACGGTGAAGCCGCCACCGGGGAAGTTGCGCCCTGGTTCGTAGACCGAGGTTTCCTTGCGGTAGATCGATCCGTAGTTCTCCCAGGCGGAGAAATAGAACAGACCAGTGTTGGGGCTGAAGGAGGGCGGATACCAGTTCGTGCCGCCCTGGTTGCCAGGGTAGGTCGGCATGCCCGGCGGTTGCGGTGTCTGGATCGGGCGCCCCTTCGCGTCGAGGCCGCTCGCCCAGTTCACCTTGACGAACGGCTGTCCCAGAAGGAACGCGCCGTCGGTCCGATCGAGTACGTAGAAGTAGCCGTTGCGGTTCGCCCACAACATCAACTTCGACGGACGCCCCTGCCACGGCATGTCGACCAGCACCGGGACTTGAACGGAGTCGTAGTCGTACCCGTCGTTCGGCGTGAACTGGAAGTGCCACTTGAGCGCGCCGGTGTCGGCGTCGAGCGCGACGACAGAGTCGGAGTAGAGGTTGTCGCCGGGGCGCTGATCCGGATTCCAGTCGGGACCGGGATTCCCGATGCCCCAGTACGTCAGGTTCAGCGTCGGATCGTAGGAGCCGGTGACCCAGACCGACCCACCCCCCGACTTCCACGCATCCCCATTCCACGTCTCGCTGCCAGGCTGACCCGGTTCAGGGATGGCATTGAAGCGCCACGCTTCCTTGCCGGTCTTCGCGTCGTAGGCCGCGATGAAGCCACGAATGCCGAACTCGCCGCCGCCGACCCCGACGACGACCTTGTCCTTGATGATGAGGGGCATCATCGTGATCGAGTAGGCGAGCTTCACGTCGGCGACGGCGATATTCCAGAGTGGCCGCCCGGTGATGCGGTCGATGGCGATGAGGTGGGCGTCGAGCGTGCCCATGTAGAGCGTGTCGCCAAGGATGGCGACGCCGCGGTTGTTGGCGCCGCAGCACACCCGCGCATCGGCTGATGGCGTGTACCGATACAGCCAGAACACCCGCCCCGTTTTCGCATCGAGCGCGAGCACGTCGTTCGGGCGCTGAGTGACGTACATGATGCCGTCAACGACGAGCGGATTCGACTGCCAGGCGCCGAACACGGCGTCCTGCAGCACCCATTTTTGTTCCAGGCGTGAGACGTTGGCCGTTGTGATCTGTGTGAGCTTGCTGAAGCGCTGGCTGTCGTACGTGCCGCCGTAAGTGAGCCAGTTGTGCGGTTCGTCAGCGGCGCGGAGGATGCGGTCCACGGGAACTTGGGCGTGAAGGACTGACGTCCGGTCAAAGCCGGACGCCACGAAGACAAGGCCGGACGCCACGAAAATGATGCCGGACGTCACAGTTGTTAGGAAGGCCGCGATCGGAAGGGTCCGGCGAAATGTCTGTCTCATGATCACAGCCCCTTCAGCGAGAGCAGATACGCGACGAGGTCGGAGACTTCGGCCTCCGACAACTTGCCGCTGACCGACGGCATTGGCGAGCTCTTGCCGAGCTCAGTCAGTGTAATGTCAGCCTTTGCGATCGATCGCAGCCGTTCCTTGTCATCGATGATCTGGACCGACACCGTGTCCTCGTTCAGGCGCCGTCCTTGAATCGTCTCGCCCTGTCTGGTGACGACGCGAATGGGTCGGTTGATCGGCATCATGCCGAGGTTCGGCGTCAAGAGCGAGCGCTGTAACGAGGATGGTTGTCTCAGTGAGCCGATGTCGCTGAGATCCGGGGCCGTGCGCGGCCCTACGCCGTCGATGCGATGGCAGGTCGCACAACCCGAGCGGGCGTAGACCTGCTTACCGCGGGCCGCATCGCCGATCTTCACGGCAGTGCCGGTGACGTCGAATCCGGCGCGGATGAAGGCGACGATGCCGTCGAGCTCGCGCGGCTGGAGTCTGAACGGCGGCATGCCCGTGTTCGGCACGCCGTTGGTGACGACCTGCCGCAACTGGTCGTCCGACAACGGCCGGCGGAAGCGTTGCTGACGCAGGTTGATGCCGGACACCCCGTCACCTAGCGGTCCGTGGCACAGGGTGCACTGTGCTGCGTACAGACGCGAGCCGGCCGTGATGTCTTCGGCGCTGTATTGATGGTCAGCGACCTGCGCGAGTGCCGGCACCGCGCTGGCGATCAGCAGGACGGCCGTCGCGAGCCGTGCAAGAAGAGGGGCGTAGCGCATGGCCGATGTTGTACCCCAGAACGCGGCCGGCGACACGGTGTGCCGTCGTCGCAGAACGTCGCAATACGTGGCGTCCGGCTGAAAGCCGGACGTCTTACCAGATCGGCAACTCTGACGCGAGGCTAAAGCCGGACGCCGCGTCGATCAGCGCGCGACGGGCTGGGCGCCCACGTAGACAGCCGAAATCTTCTTGATGTTCGCGATGTCGTCAAGCGGGTTCGCGTCGAGCACGACCAGGTCAGCGAACTTGCCGGTCGTCAGCGTGCCGAGCGTACCCCTTGTCCCAGGCAGCGCGCCGCGTCACGGATCGAGGCGGTCAGGACCTGCCGTGCGGCGACTGCCGATTCCGAAGTCGTCGGCGGAGTTCTACGACTGTGACGAGTTCGAGACGTTGGTCGAAGCGTCGAGCGTCGATCACACGGCCTACCTCGTCATGTTGTTGGGCGGGGA
>CADEEX010000368.1 GCA_902826465.1 uncultured Acidobacteriota bacterium | reverse complement strand
ATCTCCGCACCTCCGAAAACCTACGGGCGATCTAGAACAACCAGAGAAGAAACTGACCTGCGAACAGCGCCAGTCCGCCGCCGAAGACGATGCCGGAGATCTGGCGTTTGGCCCCGCCCTCCCCGAACATGAACATAAGTCCGCCGATCACGATGGCGACAAGAGCGAGTGAACGCGCCAACGGACCGGTGAAAGAGGTGGCGAGATTGTTGGCCGCGCGCTCCCAGGGCGCTTGTGCCATCGCGACAGATGGGAGAAGCAGAACGACACCGACAATGTGAACCACGGTGAGTGCTGCGCGTCGGATCGAAACGAATCCACAGGGCATTGGTTAACCTCCGAGGCTTCGGGCGAGTGACTGGCGCCGATCCTATTCATACAAGCATACGCATGTCAAAGAATTCTGGCGGCGAGACGCAAAATAGTTTGCACCTAGGGAGTGAGTTGGCTCGGCTGTTGGGTGCGCGCCGGACCGCTACTCTAAAAAGAATCGTCAAACAAACCTCACTTCCACCGGAGGTTCTGATTGATCTTGCGCTGGAAATACTCGACATCGCTTCACGGAAGCTCTCGCCATCGCCGATCAAGAGAAAGGCCGTGGGCTTGGGGGCAGCGCGCTGGCGAAATGTCAGTCCCGAGGAGCGAAGCAAAGTCCTGAGGAAGGCGGCACAAGCTCGATGGGCCAAGGTCAAAGCTGAGCCTGAAGATTAGAACAATCATGCAAGCTTACGTATGGGATCGGCGAGCCCCTCGTTGCTTGGTCATGGGTCTTCCGTTGAGCCCCAGGCGGCGGGCCGCCGCTGCTAGCGTGTCGTGCCGCCAGCTATGTCGTAAAAGGATCGCTGCCGCTACGACTTGAGGGTAGCGTCTCGTTGGCAGATGCCCGACTGAGCCGAACCGTTGGTGCAGCTCGTCGGCTACGAAAAGTTCGTCCAATAAGAGGCTCATGAGGCGGGCCGACCATACGACCCCGCGGGTGCGAGAGATTAGAGCCGTCACGTCGATCTCCCGCTGCTCGATCCAGTCCGGCGTGTTGTCGCTCGGTCGCGGTGTCTGTCTAGATTTGCTCCTTTGGTTGCCCATGCACAGCACATCGCAAGGCCTTGGCCACGCGATGACTGAGTTGTGCAGGAGTCAAAAGCGGATGATTTGTTCCGAAAATCTTCACGCCACGTTGCGCACGGCGCCTGGGGCCACATGGCCAGTCAGGCCTGTGCGGGTATGAAGTTCCCATAAACAGGGAACTCTCGCGACCTGATGAGGCGGATCTGTTAGCTCGGCATGAGCGCACGTCACATCGAAAAAGGCCTGAATGCGGAATTTTTGCGGTGGGAACCGAGGACTTCTCGCTTCACCCTCTTGGGTAGCCTCTACCCACAGGACGAGGGGCAGCGGGAAGCGCCCACCCATAGATCTTATGAGTAGACCTCAGCCGTTCGAGACCGAACGTTATCGCATCATGAACCATGGCGCTGGATACGCCTCCGGCCCTTGAAGTCTTAGCGCGCGCTATACTCCGATCGTGACGTGGCGCGGCACCCGATTGATTCAGGCGGTTGCGATGGTCCTATTGCTACTGACCACCGCGGACCTAACCGGTTCGATCTCGTGCGCGCTCGACGGCGAGCGCGCGCCGCTGCTCGCCGCCGTTGGTTTGACTCAGCCGGCCGCACCGCTCCAGCACAGTGAGCATGTCGATGACTGCTTCTGTTGTTCACACTGCGTCGACGTCCAGGCCGTTTTGCCGCCCTTGAAACCGCTGGAGCTCTCGTCAGCGCCCGTACCGCCACCGCACCACTTCCCGCGGCACTTCGGCTCGCCTCTCTACCACCCTCCACTCGTCTGACGTCCGCATAAGACTCCTCTTCATCGCCCAAGCTTGCGCGTGAGGTCGGTGTGTTGGTCCCACTCGAGTGGGTCGCGACGTCATTTGTCTGGAGTGTTCCATGGTTCGTCTACGCGTGCGCGTCGCCCTTCGGGTGACGCTCGCGACCGTTGTCAGCTTCGCTGCGGGTGACGCCGCAGCGCAAACCGTTCCGATGTCGCTGGCAGAGGTCCTGACACGTGCGAGGGCAGAGTCGCCGACGGCGCTCGTCGCACGTGCACGGATCGAAGAAGCGCGCGGTCGTCTTGTTGGTGCTCGCGTGCGTTTCCAGGACAACCCATACGTTGACGTGACAAGTGGTCGTCGTCGCACCTTCGATGGTCGTTTGACGACCGATCTCGAAGTTGGGCTGCTGCAAACGTTCGAGACGGGTGGCCAGCGCAACGCCCGCATCGGCGGCGCAGAGGCGGCCATTGCGTCGGAACAAGCAAGCGCAGATGACGCCCTCCGCCTCGCACTCGAGGCAGTGGCGACTGCCTATTTTCAGCATCGACTGAACGGCGAGCGTCAAGTCGTACTCCGTCAGCTTCAGGAGAACACCGACGAAGTCCTGAGGATCGCACAGCGTCGTTATGACGCGGGCGACATCGCCGCATTGGAGCTCAACCTGGCGAAGTCTGCGACCGTCCGCGCGCGAAGCAGCCGCATGGCGGCCGATGCCGATGCGTTGTCTTCAGCCGGAGCTCTCAGCCGGCTTCTGGGAATGCAAGACGTCACCATCGAACCCACGGACGAACTCGCGCGCGACCAGTCTGCTGACCGAGCAACGCTCTTGGCGGCAACGGAGGTGCGACCGGACCTTGCCGCGTTAAAAGCATCATTGGCGGAAGCGGAGGCTGACGTGCGTCTGGGACTCGCCAATGGTCGTCCGAAGATCGGGCTTGGCGTGAGAGGCAAGCGAGAGGGCGCCGACCACGCCCTGGTTGGAGTGGTCGCTTTTACGTTTCCCACCTTCAACGCCGGCCAAGAGCTGATTGCGACCGGCTCTGCACGCGCATCGCGTCTGCGCCAGCAACTCGAATCGTCCAGAGCTATCGCCATATCCGAAGTTGGGAATCTGCATGCTGAGTATCAGCAAAGGCAGGCTGCAAGCCAGTCGCTCGCCGAAGCGTTGCCGCTGGTTCTGGAGAACGTCCAGTTGTCGCAGCGTAGCTACGAAGAAGGTGAGCTGAGCCTTGCCGACCTCCTTGTGGTAAGGAACGACGTCCTCAGCACTCGTCTCGAGTATCTGGACCGTTTGTTTGATGCCGCTCGAGTTGCGGTCGCGCGCGACGCGGCTGCCGGAGTACTGAAATGATTCGAACGATCCGTCTTCACGCCGTTCTTGCACTCGTTATCGTCGCTGGCAATGTTGCATGCCGTGAGGCGCCCCCAAGTGCGCCCCCAGCCTCCCCGGAGTCGGTGCGCGACGCGCCGACAACACAGACGACAGATAACAACGTCGTGCGAATAAGCGACGAGATGCTGCGTGATCTTCGCGTTACGACCGCTCAGGTCGAGGAGCATCGTGGCGCCGAGTCGGCGAGCATGCTCGGCGAGCTTGGTGTCAACGAGAATCGCTATGCAGAAGTCGGCGTGCCACTCCAGGCGAGGGTCACACGGTTGCTCGCCGTCGAAGGGCAGAGCGTTCGAGTTGGGGACGGGCTGGCCGTCTTGCAGAGCGGCGAGATCGCGCGTGCCAGGAGCGCAGTCGCGACCGCCAACGCGCGGGTCGCCTTGGCGCGTCAATCGCTTGAGCGTCGGCGTGCGCTGAACGTCGAGCGGATTGTTCCACTGCGCGAGGTCCAGGAAGCGGAGAGCGAACTGCAATCAGCGGAGGCAGAGGTGCGCTCGGCGGGATCTGCGCTTCAGTCGCTTGGCATTACCGCCAGCGCCGTCGATGGGGACGCGTCGAGCGTCACTGTCCGGGCGCCGATCAGCGGCGTCGTGACAGCCCGGCGCGCGGTGCTTGGCGCGATGGCGGATCCTGAACACTCCATCTTTACCATCGCCGACCTTCGATCGCTGTGGCTCACCGTGCACGCATTCGAGCGTGACGCGGTGCGTCTGCGCACCGGCGAGAACGCCCGAATCACGTTCGCAGCGCTCCCCGGCCGAACGTTCAGCGGGACGGTGAGCTTCGTAGGTGGTGCCGTCGATCCCGACTCGCGAACCGTGTCGGTGCGGATAGAGATGCCCAACGCTGACGGCACGCTGCGACCGGGGATGTCGGCCACCACCTGGCTACCGGTCGGCGACGAGGCAGGGGTCCTGCTCGCTGTGCCCGCGGCCGCTCTGCAACGCGTTCGTGACCGGTGGTGTGTTTTCGTGCCGAAGGATGCCAGCACGTTCGAGATTCGCCCGGTTGGCCGCGGACGCGACTTGGCAGGTGAGGTCGAAGTCGTATCAGGCCTCAAGGCGGGTGAGACGGTCGTCGTCGATGGTGCATTCCTATTGAAGGCTGAGACCGAAAAGTCCGCCGGCGAGCACGAGGAGCACTGACATGATCGAACGGATCATCCGTGCGTCCTTTGGAAGGCCTGCGCTGGCGCTCATTCTGGCTGTTGCCGGGACCATCTTTGGCGCTGTCGCCCTTCAGAACCTGCGTCGAGACGTGTTTCCGGACCTGTCGGCCCCAGTGTTCAACGTCATCGTGCAGAACGCGGCGATGGGCGCCGAGGAACTCGAGACGGGCATCGCCATTCCCATGGAGGCGTCACTCGCCGGGTTGCCGAACGTACGCCGCATCCGGTCCACCTCCCAGCTCGGCGTCTGTCAGGTGACGGTGGAGTTCGAGCCCGACGCGGACTACTACCGTTCGCGGCAGTTCGTGGCCGAGCGAGTCGGACAGATTGGCGCGCAATTGCCGCCCGGCACGGAACCACCGC
>CADEEX010000367.1 GCA_902826465.1 uncultured Acidobacteriota bacterium | reverse complement strand
CGACTACCGCGTCAATTCGAAACTGACGCTCAACCTTGGCGTGCGCTACGAGTTCGCGACACCGCCACGCGAGAAGAACAACAACCTCGCGAATTTCGATCCGCAGACCGGCACGATGGTGTTTGCCAGGGATGGCGGCATCTACGACCGCGCACTCATTCATCCCGATCGGAACAACGTGGCGCCGCGTCTGGGCTTCGCCTTCACACCCAGCGATCGTGTGGTGCTGCGCGCTGCTTACGGGCTCTTCTACAGTCATACCGTGCGTCAGGGGCGCGAAGGGATGCTCGGCTTCAACCCGCCGTACCTGGTCGACAACCTGCTGCAGACGAGCGTGACCGGGGCGGCAGCGGTCGCGTCGGCGGCGCCGTTCGTCCTTAGCCAGGGCTACCCGAATGGGCTGCTCGATCCGACGACGCTGTCATCCACCGTGTCGCGCCGTGGGCAGGATGCCTTCCAGAAGACGCCGACGATTCAGCAGTACAACGTCGGCGTCCAGTTCGGGCTGACCAACAATTCGTCACTCGACATCGCCTACGTGGGCAACGCCGGACGCAACCTGCCGGGATTCCGTAACCTGAATCAGCGCGCCGTCATTCAGAACGCGGACGGATCGCAGTCGGCCGGCGCGCGACCGTACCCAGCCTTTGGCGACATCCAGTGGATGGAGAACCGCGTGGCGTCCGACTACCAGTCGCTGCAGTTCGGTTACGAGAAGCGCCTGTCGAAGGGGTTCACCGGTCTGGTGAGCTACACCCTCGGCGAGGCGCTCACTGATGCGCCCGACCATATCTCGACCAGCGGCGGCGGCGCCGGCATCGATACCGGCACGTTCCGTGAGCCGCAGAACTCGTACGACCTCAAGGCCGATCGGGGGCCCGCGGAGTTCGATGTCCGGCATCGGTTTGTCGCCAGCTACATCTGGGAACTGCCGTTCGGCCGCAATCGGCGATTTGGCCACGACTGGAGCCAGGCGCTCGATTTCGCACTCGGCGGTTGGCAGCTCACCGGCATCCACTCGCTGCAGAGTGGGCTGGCGCTCACGGCGACGCTCGGTGGCGCATCGGTGCTCAACATCGGCGGTGAGCGGCGTGCCCGGCCGAACCTGGTGGGTGACCCCGAGTTGCCAGAATCTGAGCGCACGATCACCCGCTGGTTCAACACCGATGCCTTTGCGGCCTTCAGCCCGGCGCCACAGGCATTCGGCAATGCCGGTGTCGGCATCATGCGTGGTCCGGGCTCGGTCAACTTCGACTTCACCCTGGCGAAAGACTTCCGACTCGACAGCCAGCGCCGCTTTCAGTTCAGGCTCGAGATGTTCAACGCCTTCAACAACGTGAACTACGGGCCGCCGAACATTGCACGCGACTCGGCCGGCTTCGGCCAGATTCTGTCGGCGGGAAACGCGCGGATTGCGCAGCTCGGCATCAAGTTCTACTTTTAAGGGAGCGACGCATGAAGCACTGGATTCTCTCGTCGCTTGCGGCGGCGGCACTGGTCACGCCGGTGCTCTCAACGGAGCTTGCCGATATCCCCGGCTCGGCCGAGGACCGGCACCAGCGAGGCGTTGACTTCCACCTGCAGCGCCGTCTGGACGAGGCGAGCCGCGAGTACGCGCTCGTGCTTGCGCAGGAACCGGCGAGGGCGCTCACGGCAGACGAAATGGCCCTCGTTCGTCGCCTGGCACCACGCCTGTTCACCACGCCATCGGAGCCGTTCCCGCTCAAGGACGCGGCGGTAATCCTCCATCCCGCCGAGCGGCTGATTGCCTATCACCTGTTCTGGGACGACGACATCGACTTTCCGGACGACAACGACCCGTGCGATCACGAAGTGGTGTGGATCAAGTACGGACAGAACGGCAGCGTCGAACGCCTGTGGACCTACTTCCACGGCCGCCTGCTCGAGGGCTCGGCTGCGGCGCTCGACGATGCGCGTGCGCATGGGCAACGCGCGCGCGTGAATGTGCAGTGGGGCAAGCATGGCTCCCTGCCGGTTGGCTGGGAGTCGATGCCGATCGCGGCCGATCCGGGCGACATCGAAAAGGCCTTCATTGGTACCGGAAAGATGTCGCTGCTCGACTACAACCGCGGCACCTGGCGAAAGCTGACGACCGAGGGGAGGCGGGCGAAGGACCACGCGATGGCCAAGCGTCTCAAATGGCCGGAGCGCTACGCGGGGAGTTTCGAGACGTTCACGGATTTCTCGCGGCCGGTCGATCTGCAGGCGGCGCTCGACGCGAAAGCGCTGGTGGCCGTGTCACGCTTCAACAGCGCGGTCATCAACCAGCAGTTCCTGGCCTACAACTTCCGTCCGAAGACCGAGTGGCCGATAGACGTGGCGCCAGATGCAGCCCGACGCACAACGGCCGTGCCGCTGCTCGCCGCCCCAACGCTCGACACGTTTCAACTCCCGGCCAAGTCGATCTTCGACCCGTCGATGCCACGATATCCCAACGTCTGGTTCTACGTTGACGCCTCGCTCGCCGGTTCCTACGACGCGGCCGTGCGGTTGATCAACGACGAGGTGCGCGGGCCGATGCGTCTGCACGTGGTGCCAGGGCCGTACACCAACGCGGAGGGGGCAGATATCGACGTGCGCCGGGAGCACCTCCAGCCGTGGGAGCCGCGGGAGCAGCGTCTGCTGCATCATGCGCATGCGTTTCACATGCGCTACTACCACTCAAGGCTCGCCGAGCATCAACTCGAGCGAGTGACGCTGGCGACGTCCACCGGTGCCAGGCCGTTCTACCGTGTGGCCGCGAGCGCGCACTACGAGGTGGAACACACCAACCCGAACCACGCCGACGTCGAGCGGTGCCCGTACTGCGGTCGCACCGGTGCCTATGCAAGCCAGCAGGGCAACCTGGTGGAGAAGGTGCACGACCCGCTGGGCGTCGAGCTGCTGTTCGACGGCACGATTCGCGGCGAGGTGATCCAGTTCGACGACGACCAGTCGCGCCCCGTCATAGGACTCGGCGCGTTGCGCACACGGTACGCGGTCGATCGTCATGTCTTCGAGGCGGCCAATGGCGACAGGAACACGCTTCGTATTGGCGTCGTGGTGATCGGCCCGCTCAACCGCTAGTACGGGTCTGGTCGGACACGGGGGCCGACGGCCCGCGCTACGGCGTGCTGTCGTCGGCTGCCGCTTCGAGTTCGTAGTCGCTCTGCGATGCCTGGGTGATCGTCGGATGTGAGAGCAGGAACTCCTGGGCGCTGAAGGCAGACTCATGTGCGCCAGGAGTCAACAGCTGATAGGTGCCGTCGGGGCGAAGCACGTGCGCACGACAGTTGTCTTTCAGGTACGACGCCAGGATGACGTCGCGAAGCCGTCGCCTAATATCGGGGTCGCGCACCGGGCACAGCACCTCAACACGGCGGTTGAGATTGCGTTCCATCAAGTCGGCACTGCCGACGTAGACCTCCTCGTCGCCGCCATTGGCAAAGAAGTAGATGCGCGTGTGCTCCAGGAAACGGCCGACGATCGAACGGACGTTGACGCGTTCGCTGACGCCGGGCACGCCGGGCCTGGCGCAGCAGATGCCCCGCACCAGCAGATCGACGGTGACGCCGGCGCGAGACGCGTCGTAGATCACGTTGATGAACGCCGGGTCGGAAATGGCGTTGCACTTGAAGATCAGATGCGCCGGCCGCCCGGCCTGGGCATGCGCAATTTCGCGCTCGACCAGGGCGCGGAGCCGCGCCCGCATATTCACCGGCGCCAGCAGCAGTTCGCGATACTCCGACTGCCCCGAGTAGCCGGTGAGGTAGTTGAACACTTCGGAGATGTCGGCCACCACCGGCGCCCTGGCCGTAAACAGACCGAGGTCGGTATAGACCTGGGCCGTCGCCCGGTTGTAGTTGCCGGTGCCGATATGGGCGTAGCGCTGCACGCCGTCCGGCTCCTGCCGCACGACCAGACATAACTTGCAGTGCGTCTTCAGATGCACCATGCCATAGACGACATGCACGCCGGCACCTTCGAGCCGCGTCGCCCAGGCAATGTTGCTGCGCTCATCGAACCGCGCCTTCAGCTCCATCACGACCGCGACCTGTTTGCCGCGGTCGGCGGCCTCGATCAACAGGTCGATGAGCGGCGAGTTGGCCTCGAGGCGATAGAGCGTCATCTTGATGGCGATGACATGCGGATCCCGCACCGCTGACTGCAGGAAGAACTCCACGGCTGCGAACGACTCGAACGGATGGTGCGCGCACTGATCCTGCTCTTTGATCTGCTCGAAGATGCTGTCGCCATCGACGTTACGCCACAGCGGCCGCCCGATGAACGGCGGGTCCTTCAGCCGAGGGCGGTGCAACGCCGCCAGCTGCATCCAGTCCGCGAACGCGAGGCGCCCAGGTGTCTTGTGGACGACGCTGTCGTCCACCTCGAAGTTCTCGCGCAGGATCTCCAGCACGCGCGGCGGCATCCGTTCGTCCACCTGCAGCATCGTTACCGCACCGTGGCGGAGCTGCCGGAGGCTGCGGTCGACCGATTCCAGCAAGTCTTCCGTGTCGTCGGTCGACAGCACGATGTCGGTGTCGCGCAGGATGCGGAACAGATGCGCGCTCTGTACCTCGATACCGGGAAACAGGTGCTGCGCGTTGTCGGCGATCACGTCTTCGAGAAAGGCATAGGCGACGCCCGCGTGATCCGAAATCGCCGCGGGTATCTCGACAAAACGCGGAAGCGTGTCCGGCACCTTGACGCGGGCGAAACGGCTGCGGCGTCCCTGTCGAACGACGACCGCGAGGTTCTTGCTGC
>CADEEX010000366.1 GCA_902826465.1 uncultured Acidobacteriota bacterium | reverse complement strand
GAACTGGATCGAGACGGCGAACACCGGCGTGACCGCGGCGGCCGCCTTTGCCAGGGCCACGCAGACCTTGCTGCCGTACGCGGGTGCGATGGCCAGACTTCCGGCGGCCGAGGCGGCGCGCGTCAAGGCGCGGTACGACCGGGAACAACTGACCGACGGCGCCATCACCAATGGCCTCGAAGCCTTGGGCCGATTGCGATCGAACGAGGTGTCCGTCGAGACCGCCATTCGGAACCTTGAGACCGATGCCTACACGGACAACCCCGATCTGCACACTCAGATTGCGGTGCTCAACAAAATCAACGCGACCGGTGTCACGGCGGCACGGATGACCAAAGACACGAACTATCTGCTGGTCTCCCTTCTGGAGCAGCAGGTGATCGAGGCAACGGATCGCCGAGAGGCGATCGTGCAGGGCATCAACGCGCACGTGGCGTTCCTCAATGAGGCCCGTCCCCTGCTGGCGCGCACGACGGCTGACACGACCACCGCCCTGACGACGTTTCGGATTCCCTAGCGAGGTCTCGCCATGCCCGGTATCGATCCCTTTGCGAGCATCACCGGTGCGGTGCTCGACCTGCTGACACGCGACGGCGACCTGTTCCTCAGGCTGGGCCTGAACATGTTCCGAGGCATCGCGATCATCCTGATCGCGTGGTTCGGGATCCAATCGGCACTGGCCAGCGCCGACGGCGCCGGAGGGTTGCGGATCGGGCGCTTCGTCACCCTGATCCTCACCATCGCGTTCGGCTTCACGATGATCACGTACTACCGCGCCCCCATTCCAGGGATCGGCATCAGTTTTACGCAGCTGCTCACGGACCAGCCGCTCTACCTGGCCCGTGAGCTGGAGGCCACCCAGGTCCAGCGCCTCAGCGATCGGTTGAACGAGCTGTATCTGTCTCTCGAGCAGCCACTGCTGTTCAACGTGCCGGCCATGATCGGGTATTTCCTCGTGGCCTTGGCCGTCACCGCGGCGCGTGTGGTGCTGCTGGGCGTGATCGCCTTTGGCCTGGCCGCCACCGGCGTCGCGGTGCTGGTGGGTCCCGTGTTCATTCCCTTCTTTTTGGTGCCGCAGATGGAATGGGTCTTCTGGGGTTGGCTGAAGTCCCTCCTGCAATACGCCTTCTACCAGGTCATTGCGCAGGCGTTCGTCTTCGTGTTTGGCAGCTTCCTGATCAATTTCATGGATGCGTTTCCGCCGCCCTACACCGTCGACCGCCTGTTGGTCGGCGGGTTCCATCTGATCGCCCTACTCCTGGCGTTCACCTTCGGTCTCCTGAAGGTGCCGTCGCTCACCAACTCGCTCTTTTCAGGCCGTTCGGGAGAGTCCGCGCTCCCACGCGCCCTGGGGTAACCGACGATGCCTGACCCCGTGATCACGCTGCCGCCCACCGGCTACGAATTCGGCGAGGCGCGACGGCGCTACGTCGAGCAGTACGGCTCGACGCTGGTGATGAATACCTACCTGAAGGCGGCGTTGCTGTGCCTGGCGGTGGTCGCCGTGGGCTTGGTGGTCCTGAATATCCACACCCAGCGGACGTATCGGAACTTCAAGCCGTTGGTCATTCGCATTGACGAGGTCGGTCACGCCGCCGCCGTCAGCTACGACAGCCTGACCTATACGCCGCAGGCGGCCGAGTTGAAGTACTTCCTCGTGCAGTTCGTCACCAACCACTACGGTCGGGTGCGTGCCACCGTGCGCCAGCAGTATGCCGAATCGCTCTACTTTCTCGACGGCCGGCTGGCCGATGCCACGATGGAGGCCAACAAGAAGTCTGGTGTGATCGAACGCTTCCTGACGAGCGGTGGCGAAGAGATCGAGGTACGGGTCAAGAACGTGACGCTGGAAGACCTCCGGCAGCCGCCCTACAAGGCCACCATCGACTTTGAGCAGATCCACCTGGCCCCCGCCACGCGTGTGGAACTGCGGCGCGACACGCACGTCGCGCACGTGGTCTTTGTGCTGAAGGAGACGGTCGACAACGCCCGCATTCCCATCAATCCGTTGGGCCTCACGATCACCTACTTCCGCGACGACCAGGCGTTCGTCACGGCCCCGGGACCACAGCCGTGATCGCGAATGCGCTGCTGGCGACCACGGTGCTCTGCCTGGCCGCGCTCTTCTGGCTGATGCAGGTGTGCACGTTCCTGATCCCGTACCGCGCGGTCCTGCTGCACGCGTATGGGCCGACGCTGGCGGGCTGGGCGGGGGTGACCTTCCTCAACGTGTTCGCGGCCTGCTACGCGGTGAGCCGGGCGGTGTTCCTGAAGGACACCGGGCAGAAGTTGGCGCTGTTGGAACGCCAGCTCAGAAGTGGTCCGAGCGTGTCCGAGGAACTCGCGCGCCGATTGGAGGAGTAAGCCATGTCTCGCGATGTTGACGGGGACGATCGTCACTCGGATGGCGCCAGAACGATTCCGACCACAGATAGTGCGCTGCCTTCCGCGGGCGGCTCCACTGCGTCGCCGGAGCGCCAGACGCAGCCTCGCACCGGCGGCGCCGCCGTCGTCGCGACTGACGCGCGCGACGTGAAGGTCGTGTGGCGGGATCACACCGTGCACCTCCGCGCGTCGATGCGCGTGGCGCTGCAGACCGTCGGCGCGTTTCGCACCGTCGCCGTCACCGATCTCGCGCGTCACGCCTATCACGGCGATCGCGATCAGATGGACGCGGACGTCCGCACGTTGATGCGACAGGGATGGCTCGAGCGTCACACGATGCCTGGCAGGCGCGGCGGCCGTGCTATGGAGGTACTGGTGCTGTCCAAGGAGGGGCAGGCCTTTGCCGCCACACACGCCACCCTCGACGACCAGCGAATGCATACCGGTCTGGTCAAGCCGAAGGAACTGGCGCACGACGCCGCGTTATATCCGATGGCGCAGGCGGAAGGCGCCCGCATCGGGCGCGCGGGCGGCACGGTGCGTCGCGTGATCCTCGATGCCGAGCTGAAGGGCGAAGTGGCGTCCGCCAGAAACCGACTCGGTATCGGCAATGAGGCGGAGCGCACCGCCGCCGTCGCGCAGGCGCTGCACCTCAACGTCGTAGGCGGCACCGTGCAGATCCCCGACGTGCGGTTGGAGTACGAGACTCGGGAGGGCACCATGGCCCGCGTCGATTTGGAACTGGCGACCGAACACTACAAGCCCTCCCAGGTCGCGGCGAAGGCCCAAGCGGGCTTCACGATCTATGCGCCCGCCTCGCAGACGGGCCGGCTCAGCGCGGCGCTCGATGAGCGCGGCATCATCGCGGAGATCTTTTCGCTATGACGTCGACAGTCGCACAGGAGGCCGCGGTGCGAGCCCTCGGCTACACGTCCCGAGAGGCCGCATTCCTCACCCACGTGGCGCGTCACAGCGGCTACTTTGTCCGCCGGCAATTTCTGGAATGGATCGGTCGACAACAGGGGCAAACCGTCGTCGATTTCACCGAGCGGCTGGTCTCGCGTCGCCACGCGACGATGCACACCTTCTGCCGCACCACGCACGTCTACCATCTGTCCGCGAAGCCTCTATTTGAAGGTCTCGACGCAGGCCCAAGTCTCCGTCGCCGACGTCCTGCGGTATCGATCAAGGCGCGGCTCATGGCGCTGGATGTCATCGCCTTGCGTCCGGAGGTGACCTTCCTGGCGACCGAGGCGGAGCGTCTCGCATGGTGCGACGTGGTGGGCCTGCGTCGCGAGTGTGTACCCAGACGGACCATCCGCGCCGCCGTACATCTCGAGGGCCCGCGCTATTTCCCGGACGGTGCCCTGATCGGCGGTCAGCAGGACGTCTCAGGCCCTGTCCTGGTGTGCGCCTACATTGATGACGGGCCGCCATCGACGCTCGGATTTCAGTCCTACCTGCGGCGATACGCGCGGCTGCTCACAGCACCCCCGAAGGCACGGCTGATCCATGGCTCGCTGAGCGCGCGATCGGCCAACGCGGCCGTCGGCGCCGTGCGTCAGGCCTTCGATCTCGACGCCCTACAGGACGTGAACGGTACGTCCACGGACGTGGGCACCGTGCGCGACTACTTCCATCTGCGCCGCGCCTACGAGGCGCAGGACTGGACCGCGCTGGACACCGCGAAACTCGATCGGTTCCGCGTCTTTCGCCTCCGGTTCAAGATGGTCCTGGATGCGCTGTACGCGCGATGGGCACGAGAGGGCGACGCCGCGCTGTCGAGCACGGCGGCACCCCGCTTGGACACGATCGTGTTGCCGCATTCGTACGCCGCCATCGAGGCGCGGAGACGCCGGTCATGATGGCCGAATCCCACGGGTCGCTGTCACGGACCGTGAACGCACGGTCGCCGTGGCGGTCGGCGCAACTGTCGCCACGGCGGGCCGACAACGTCCCTCGTGACAGCGAGATGCGGTGCGGCCAGGGCCGCACAGAAACAGGCCAAAACGTAGGGGCCGAGACAGGAGCGACCCCGCAGCGAGGCGAAACCTCGCCGCTCACCGGCGTGATCACGCGGTGGGTCGCTCCTGTCTCGGCCCCTGACACAAACGACAACAAGACATTGCGTGCGGCAAACCGCCGACGCGATGCAGTCAAAAGGGAGCATTCGATGCCATTGATTCCAGCGCCGCCAGCCGCAGCAGACAAAGACACGCTGGCACTCCGTGTGGATCGGTCGCTGCACGATCAGCTGCGGGCGTACGCCGAGTTCCTGGGCAGCACCAAGGAGTACATCGTCACGTCCGCATTGCGGCGGGTCTTTCGCCACGATAAAGACTTCATCGCTTGGCAGAACACCCGCAATCAGGAAGATGCATCGACAATCGGTCGTCCGGCC
>CADEEX010000365.1:3388-4806 GCA_902826465.1 uncultured Acidobacteriota bacterium | reverse complement strand
CAAGTGGATTGGCGTGGGCTGCCCGTCTGGCGGGCACGATGCACGCCAGCGCCGCGATGACCACCAGGACGCCGCCGGCCACGAGGTACGTGCTCGGATCGCCCGGCGTGACGCCGTAGAGGATGGCTCGCATGACGCGCGCCACGCCGGCCCCGGCCGCCGCGCCACAGGCGGCGCCGACGAGGACCGGGGTCAATCCTTGCCGCAGTACGAGGCGGACGACGCTCTGTACGCTCGCCCCGAGCGCCATCCGCACGCCCAGTTCCTGGGTGCGTTGCGCCACGCCGCGCTCAACCACGCCATAGATGCCGACGGCGGCGAGCGTAAGGGCCACCAGCGCGAATAGGGACGTGAGGCCGACCAAGGCCGTGGGCTGACGCAGATCAGTCTCAAGCACCTGCTCCATCGTCTCAACGCCGTAGACGGGCAGATCCGGATCCACGCTGGCAACGACACCGCGCGCCGCGACAACCGAGGCCTCGGGCGTGCCACGCGTCCGCACGACGACGGTCATCTCGCGCACCGGTCGTTGCGCATGCGGCACAAACACGAACGGCGCCGGCGGCTGATCGATGTCGTCGTTACGGATGTCGCCGACGACGCCAACGACGGTGCGCCACGTGTCTGTGGTGGGTTCGTCGCCCAGCCGGAGGCGTGCGCCGAGCGGCGAGGCACTGGGCCAGTAGCGCCGGGCCATCGTGGCATTGACGAGGACCACCAACGGTGCGCCCGCCGCATCTGCCGAGGCGAGTCCGCGTCCGTCGATCAGCGGAACCCCGAGCGCAGGCAGATAGCCGGGCGTCACCGTGAGGTCACTCGCGAACCACGTGTCCCCTGGCGCCGCCAGACGACCGTCGATCACGAGGCTCCGATTAGGGTTGAAGCGACTGCCAGCCGTTGGGAGGCGAAGCGTCGCGCCGGCGACGGTCGCGTCCGGCATGCCTTGCAGTCGCTCGACCACCTGCGCATAGAACGCACTCACGCTGGCGTCGGTGGCGTACCGCGGCACGGGGAGCGCGATCTGTAGGGTCAAGAGCCGCGTCGGGTCAAAACCTGGCGGAATGGCGGTCAAGGCTGCCAGCGTCCGGAATAACAGGACGGCCACGACCAATAGCAGGGTGGCCATCGCGACTTCCCCACCGACGAGCAGACCCCGCAGCGCCGGCAGCAGGCGTCCTCCACCTTGCTGAAATCGGTCGCGAAGACCAGACGCGTGCCCCCGCGTGCTGCGCACCGCGGGCACGAGCGCGCACAACAACGTCGAGCATCCCGCGACCGCCGCCGCAAACGCGAGCACGCGGGCATCAACCACCGCCCGTTCGAGGTACGCCTCTCCTGTGCCGAACACCCGTCGCAGCACCTGCAAGCCCCACGACGACACCAGCACACCACCTACTCCGCCCAACGTCGCCAGGAGT
>CADEEX010000365.1:0-3377 GCA_902826465.1 uncultured Acidobacteriota bacterium | reverse complement strand
GCGAATCGCGAATTCACGGCCCCGCGCCAGCCCCCGAACGAGCAACAAGTTGGCGATGTTGGCGCAGCCGATCAGCAGCACCGCGCCGGCCGCACCAGCCAGGAGCGCGAAGACGAGACGGGCCTGCGATCCCACAAACTCCTCCTGCAACGGTCGCACGTTGACGCCCCATCCCTGCCGGGCCTCTGGCGCCTCGCGCTCGAGGAGCTGTCCCAGGGTGCGCATCCCGATGGCCGCCTCGCGTTCAGACACACCGTGTTTCAGGCGCGCCGAGACGAAGAGTGCCCGCTCGCGGTACGACGGATGCCGAGGATCCGTAACGAGGGGGGCGAGCAGGTCCGGCGAGTAGTCGTTGCGCGGGAGCACGCCGACAATGGTCGCCGGTTGGCCGTCCAGACGAATCTCGTGTCCGACGACGGTGGGGCTCTGGGCAAAGCGGTCCCGCCAGAACCGATCGCCAATGACGACCACGGGGGCCGCACCCGGGACCTCGTCGCTCTGAACGAAACCGCGTCCAAGGACGGGCTGCGCACTGAAGAGCGCAAAGTAGTCGGCGCTCACCAGGGCGCCTGCCACCCGCGCGGGCACATCGGTGCCACTTACATTGAACGATGTCGTGCGCTGCCCAGCGACAAGATCGAACCACTGCTGGCGCCGCCGCCATTCATCGAAATCGAGCATCGACACGACGGTCTTGGCCTCGCCCGACGCGCGATTGTCCGACCAGAGCCCGACGAGGCGGTCCATGTCGCGCACGGGGTCCGCCGCCGAGAGGACGGCCGACACCCAACTGAACACCACGGTCGCCGCGCCAATCCCGAGCGCCAGCGTCAGCACCGACGTCACCGCGAAGCCGGGGGCTCGCACCAAGAGTCGCACCGCGAACCGCAGGTCGCGGAGCCCGCTCTCCGCCCACGGCAGACCTCGCTCATCGCGGCACTGCTCTGCAACCACCGACAGGCCACCAAACTCTCGCTGGGCCGCGCGATGGGCGTCCTCTGGCGACAGCCCCCGTCGCACATGTGCGTCGGTCAGCAGGGCGAGGTGGGTGGCGACCTCGTCGCACAGCTCCGCGTCTCGCGTGCGCCGCGTCACCATCCCGGCCAGCCGCTTGGCGAACACTCGAAGCCGCGTCACGTCGGGTCCCCGAGCAAACGCTGCATCATCGCCACGGTCCGCGCCCAGTGCCGGGTCTCGTGGGCCAGTTGCGCCCGGCCTGCTTTGGTCAACGTGTAGAACCGGGCGCGTCGATTGTTCTCGCTGAGACCCCACGCGCTGGAGATCCAGCCCTGGCGCTCGAGCCGAAGGAGCGCCGGATAGATGGTGCCTTGATTCAGGGCCAACGCACCCTGGGCGACCTGCTCGATGCGCCGGGCAATCCCGTACCCATGCAAGGGGTCTGGCCCCTGCAACGTCTTCAGCACCATCAGATCGAGCGTGCCGTAGGGCACGTCGGTCGGCGTGCTCACCGGTCCCCCAGGCCCGCTGTCCTGTTGTCCATCAACAGGAGAATAGAGCGGTCTCTGTGGCCTGTCAACAGGACGGTGTCTTACTTCGCCATCTCGGGCGGAATCGCCTGCGTCACCTTACCGGTGGCCGCCCACTCCACGCCGCGCGCGAACGTCACCTGGAATGCCGGGGTGCCGAGGTTCGGCGGCACGTGACCGAGTGCCGTCGTGAAGACACGGCCCTTGCCGAAGTCCACCGTCCACAACATGTTCTCGTTCGCGCCCGGGCCCTCGAGCGGCTGCGGCGCTCGCGCGTCGGTGCGGCTCGCCGCGTAGAGCGCATGGTCGTCGTAGGCCGTGGCTAACACGTGGTAGGTGCCGGCGGGTTGCCACTTCAGGTTTGCGTACAACTCATCGTTGGGCTGCGTGAACTCGAGCTTCAGCCCTTTGGTGATCGGATGCTCGGGATCGGTGACCTTCACCGTCAGGTCGTGCGGCGCCGAGTGATGCCCCATGTTCGGTCGCCAGTTGGCCGCTGACATCTGCTCATACTCAGTCCACCCCGCGAACGCCTGCATCGCGAAGTGATAGACGACAAGGCCCTTGCCTGCTTTGACGAAGTCGACGAGCGCGGCATCTGCCTGCGCTCCCCAGCGCCGTTCGGGTCGACCGCTATCGGAGTAGTTCACGATCACGACGTCGTATGGGGCCAGAGTTGCCGGGCCGGCGCCACGAAACTCTTCGGTGACGCGGACGTCGAACTTGCCGGTATCCTCCAGGATTTTCCTGAGGACAGGAGTGGTCCCCTTCCAGTCGTGCCCGTGCTGTCCGGTGATGATCAAGGCCTGCAGCTTCGCAGGAGCGGCCGGGGCGGCGGGCGGCTGCTGGGCCATGGCCGGAAGGGCTAAAGCGCACACAAGCCCCGCAATGAGGACAATGGTTTTCTTCACGGACAGACCTCCAGGAAAACAACGGGCACAAGTCTTCGACCCAAGGTTCAGACTGAGGGATTCTAGCCGAGCTCTCGACTACAGCCGACTATTTCGGGAAATCCGGGCCTTTCGATTTGAGCTGGTCGTGGCGGACCCTACTTGAGCAGCTCAGTCTGTTCTAGCGATCTGCGCCCAGCCGCAGCGTCAGCGGCGCCATGTCGGCTGACGCGACAAACGGAGCGGTCCGCACCTCGGTCTGCCTTTGCCGCTCCGTGTCGAAGTACGACGCACTGACGATATACGTCAGTCCCTCGTGTGCCTGGAGGTCGAACACGCCATCCATAACAGTACGCGCCGAACCGACTTCTCGCCACCATGCCTGGCCGTCGCGTAGCGAGACGTACACCCGAGCCCCCCACACCATGGCGTCACCGACGACAGATCCCGTCAGTCGAACGGGTGCCCGCGCGGGAGGGATTGTCATCGCGCCGAGGTCGCGTTGCTCTCCACCTCCGAGCTCGACGACCAGCGCTGCCGCGCGATCGGTGGTGCCAGGAAAATACCTCGACGGGAGCACGAGCGTTTCATTCCAGCGCCGCGAGAGATCGATGCCGACGACGTAACGTCCTGGTGGAACCTGGCTGAATTCAAAGCGCCCGTCTGCGTCGCTCTTCGTGCGGCGGGATGACGGAGCGCCGCGCTGGATATCGACGTCGACGACCATCAGCTCCATCTCCTCCGCCTCGGCAGGCACGCCTGACGCAGTCCACACCATGCCTCTGATTCGTCCATCCAACACCACGTTGAAGTTGGCGACGTGGCAGGCCCGCGCATTGCGTAATTCGACCTTCGTCTGCTCATCGTTGAAGAGCGCGCCGCCCGGCGCGACTGAGAGGTTATAGGTTCCTGGCGGTACCGACAGCTCATACTCGCCCAATACGTTCGTTCTTGCGGTGTGTCTCGCCCCGCCTCCGCTCGCCGTCACGGTGACCCCAGT
>CADEEX010000364.1:2670-4808 GCA_902826465.1 uncultured Acidobacteriota bacterium | reverse complement strand
TTGTTGACGCCGCGGCCGAGCAGGCGGAGCACGTCGCGCTCCCGATCGGTGAGGACTACGCGTTTCGCGCCTCGGCCGCGGGCTACCTGGCGATCAGCGATCGCATCGATCTGACGAAGGCGCAGGACCAGGAACGCTACGAGCGCAATCTCGTGCTGGTGCCGCTCGAAGTGGGAAAGCCGATTCGGTTGAACAACGTCTTCTTCGACACGGCTAAGACCGTGCTGCTGCCGGAGTCGACCCGAGAATTGAATCGCCTGGTCGCGCTCATGAAAGAGATGCCGACGCTGCGCATCGCGATCCACGGGCACACGGATGCGATCGACGACGATTCGTTCAATCAGACGTTGTCTGAGGGCAGAGCCAGGGCCGTGGCCGACTATCTCGGTCGCGCTGGTGTCGCGCCGGCGCGTTTTTCCTCGAAGGGATTCGGTGAGCAGATGCCGATTGCTGCCAACGATACGGACAAGGGGCGAAAGCTCAATCGCCGAGTGGAGTTCGTGGTGGTGTCGCGATGACAACGATTGCGGGAAAGATCCGCCTGCTGACACTCGGCTTTGCACTGGCCGCTGCGGCAGCGTCGCTGTCGGCGCAGCCGACGGTGACCCTTCGGGTCGAACCATCGTCGGTCGGTGCGGGGCAGGTCGCGACCGTCGTCGTCACGGCACCAGCCGGCACGCCGGTGACACTCACCACCGACGCCCCTGGCGTTCCCCCGCGTACCATCGTCGCCACAGGTGGTGAGCAGCGCATACCGCTCGGGCCGTTTCCGTCGACCGGCGACTACCGTGTCACCGCGTCTGGCGGCGTGCAGCCCGTGACGGCGCCCGTTCGCGTGACGGCCGCTTCGGAGCCTGCCCCGGCGTCGCCGCCCAGCCAGAGCTATCAGAGCAGCGCCTCGGCGCTACTCGACGCGTTGAATGGCGCGCGCACGGGGCTGTCGCGTTTACCCGCGATCGACCCGACCATCGGCGAAACCAAGGCGGCGATCGACGCCCTGCAGCAGCAGCTGAACGACATTCGACGTGCGGCCACCGAGACCGACTCGGTGTTCGACGCCGTCCGCGAGCAGCTCGGCAAAGACGAAGCGATCGATCGCGAAGGAAAGGACCAGTTCACGCGACTCGAACGCGAACTCCACCAGAATCTCGAGGAGCAGGCTCGACAGGTCCGCGAGTTCGGTCGCGATGCTGAGCAGCCGGCGGCTGATTCATGTGCGGCCGCGATGGCGGTGTCGGCGACGCTGCAGGCACAGCGTTCGACGATGAACGCCATGCGCGGCGGCGTGCGCGAGCTTGCGCAGCAGACTGCGGGCCACGGACAGCGATCGTCGCCGACCAATGCCGCTGCGTGGCGCGCCATCAAGGCCAAGATCGAAGACCTCGTGCAGACGGGGCAGAGCGGCTCGTATGCCGATGCCGAGCGTTCGATTGGACACGCCACGAGTAGCAACGGGCTCGGCGGCTACGCCGAGCGTCAGTGCGACAAATACACTGGCACCTGGACGGGGACGACCTCGGTCGAAGCATTGCACAAGGGCCAGGCCTACTACGGGCTGCAGAACGACTGGTCAGCGCGAGCCGAGATCGCAGTGGCTCGTGTCCCGCAAGGGGCCGAGACGGCCGATCGCCCTCTCCGCGGCACTCTCACGGGACGCGCGACAAACTTCAAAATCGTGAACGAGCTGCGCACGCTCTACGCGGGCCTTCCGGCCTCCTCGATCCGATTTCTCACCACGGACCCGTCGTCCGCACAGCAGGAGAGCGCCACGTTTGTCGCCGCGATTGAAGGGTTCGTGCGCGGTAACCAGATGACGCTCAAGATTCGCCCCGGCGGCGTCGACTACTCTGGGCGCCTTACCGGCAAGCTGACCTCGATTGTGATTCCGATGGCGTCGCCGATTCCGTTGGTGCAGATCTACGACGTGATGTTCCAGGGCGGCAACTGGCAGCTGTCACGTGCGATTGGTCCTAACGGCACGGCCGATCGACCGTTTCCGATCACGGTCGGTGGCGACAAGCGGTTGGTGCAGGCGCACTATCCGCGGTCACTGTCGTCGGCAGGCGCGCGCGGGCACTTCACGATCGATGTCAGGCTTTGCTCCGGATGCGAGTAAGGAACGGAGGTTCCAGGGTTCC
>CADEEX010000364.1:0-2570 GCA_902826465.1 uncultured Acidobacteriota bacterium | reverse complement strand
GGTTCCAGGGTTCCGGGGTTCCGGGTTCCAGGGTTCGGCGTTTCGTAGCGCCGGGCTTCAGCCTGGCGAGCGGCGGCGAACATAGCTGCCGTCGAGCGCGGCGACTGACGGGCAGCCGAGGAGCGTCAGCGTTCGCACCAGGTCAGCGCGCAGGATGTCGATCGCGCGCGTCACACCCGCGCCGCCGCCGGCGGCAAGGCCGTAACCATAGGCGCGGCCAATGAGCACCGCGCGTGCGCCGAGGGCTACCGCCTTGGCGATGTCGCTGCCGCGGCGAATGCCGCCATCCATGAACACCTCGACGCGACTACCCACCGCATCGACCACCTCTGGCAGCACATGGATCGAGGCTTCGACGCCATCGAGCTGTCGGCCTCCGTGGTTGGACACGATCACCGCTGCTGCACCCGCCTCCACCGCCCGTTGCGCATCGTCGGCGGTATGGACACCCTTGACGACGATCGGCCCTGGCCACTCGCGCCGAATCCAGCTGAAGTCGTCCCACGTCACCACCGACTGCGCGAGCAGCGCGCCAACATCTGCGTAGGGCATTGGGCCGATGTCTGGCAATATCACGTTCGGAAAGTGCATCAATCCGCCGTCGCGGAGGAAGTCGGCCAGCCATCGCGGTCGGCTGAGAATCTGCGGCACGTGCGGGAGCCTCTGCAGAAGATTGCCGGTAACGAGGGCCTTGATGCCGTTGCGCAGATCGCGCTCCCGCATTCCGGCGACCGCCGTATCGATCGTGACCACGAGGGCGGTAAAGCCTGCGGTGCGGGCGCGGGCCATGGCCGCGCGCGCGACGTCGCGCCCGCCGACGAGGTAGAGCTGATACCAGGAGACTCCTGGCGTTGCCTGTGCCACTTCTTCGAGAGCCGTTCCGGCGAGTGTTGAGAGGGTGTAGATGAGGCCGGCCTCGCCCGCGGCACGCGCCGCGACCGTTTCGGCACGTGGATAGAACAGACGGCTGCTGCCGAGGGGAGCGAGGACCACCGGCAGCGCGCTCGCGGCACCCAGAATCGTAGTACGGAGGTCGACGTGGCCGATCGCAACCGCTGAGCGTGGACGCAGGTGGATATCGTCAAAGGCGCGACTGTTCTCGCGCAACGTCACTTCACCGTCGGCGCCGCCATCGAGGTAGTCGAACACCGCACGAGGCACACGCCGTCGCGCCAGGTTGCGGAGGTCGTCAATGCAGACAACGGTGTCGGTCAGCGAGCGGCGCACCATGGGCAGGTTATTGTATTGGGTCCACGGGTCCACGGGTCCACAGGTCCACGGGGCCACAGGTCGAGGTGTGAGCATCGTATGAGGCGTCTTTCCGCATTTGCCGTTGCCGTGTTCTGTGCGGCGCACTCAGTGTCGGCGCAGACGCCGGAGGCGGTGGTGCAGCGCATCAAGGTCGGAGACGCGCACAGGACGGCCGTGGCGTTCCTGGAGGCCGACTATGACCGCTTCGTTCGTGAGCTGGTGGCCCTCACCGAGATTCCCGCGCCGCCCTTCAAGGAGGATGCGCGGGGCGCAGCCTATCTCGCGATGTTGCGAGACGCTGGTCTGGTTGACGTCGAGCGCGATCAGGAAGGGAACGTGATGGGAGTCTGGCGCGGCACCAACGCGCCGGGTGGACCGATGCTCGCGGTGCTCGCGCATCTCGACACGGTGTTTCCCGAGGGGACCGACGTCACCGTGAGGCGCAACGGCACGCGTCTCGAAGCGCCCGGCGTCGGTGACGACACGCGCGCGCTGGCCATGATGCTCACCATCATCCGGGCGATGCGTGCCGCGAACGTGCAGACGCGCGACGATATTCTGTTTGTCGGCAACGTCGGGGAGGAAGGCGAGGGCGATCTGCGCGGTGTGAAATTCCTGTTGTCGAAGGGCAGGCACCGATCGCGAATCCGTCAGTTCATTTCGATCGACGGCGGCGAGCAGCGATACATCACCAACGGGGCCGTCGGCAGCCTTCGCTACCGGGTGACATTCAAAGGACCGGGCGGACACAGCTACGGTGCGTTCGGCCTGGTCAGCCCGTCATTCGCGATGGCGGATGCGATTCAGAAGTTCTCTCGCGTGACAGTGCCGGCGAAGCCGAAGACCACCTTCAACATCGGTGTGGTCGGCGGAGGGACGTCGGTCAACGCGATTCCTGTCGATGTCCACATGGACGTCGACATGCGGTCGGAGTCGCCCATCGAGCTGAAGAAGATCGATGGTGCGTTCAAGCAGATCGTCGCCGAGGCCGTTGCGAGCGAAAACCGGGCGCGATCGACTGCGCAAGGGCCCCTGACCGCCGACATCACACTGATTGGTGACCGACCTTCAGGCGAAACGGCCACGGACACGATGCTGGTGCAGGTCGTCGCGGCCGTGACAACCTCGTTCGGCATCACGCCGAGCTATGAAGCGAGCAGTACCGATTCGAATTTCCCAATCAGCCTCGGGATTCCGGCGGTGACGATTGGCAAGGGTGGTGCTGGAGGGCGGTCGCATTCGCTCGACGAATGGACCGACGTCGAGAAGGTGGGGGCGGTCCGAGGCGCCGAGGTCGCGTTGACGATCTTCCTCGCGGT
>CADEEX010000363.1 GCA_902826465.1 uncultured Acidobacteriota bacterium | reverse complement strand
CGGGTGAGCTCCCGAAGCGGTGAGCGCTCGAGGTCGAGGACCCTTACGGCACGGTGATGGTCTGCGGCGCCGTGAACGCACTGGTGCCGAATGGCCCCACTGCGGCGGCGCGAATCGTGCATGCGCCTTGAGACGCTGGCACGACCAGCGTGCGAGCGGTGGTTGGCACGGTGCCCGTGAACGCGCCCGTGACCGACAGCAGATAGCTCGTCACCGCGTCGCCCTGCGCTGGAGGCAACCAGTCGAGACACCGCGCCGCCTTGCGTCGTCGCGCTGAGGGCCGCGGGCGTCGACGGATACCAGCCAGTTGCGAAGATCCTCCCAGACACTTAGCAAATCGCTCATTTTCGGCCAATTCCAGAACTCCGGCGCCCTCGGCTCGCTACGCGAAGTTCCGGGCCCCATCGGACGAGAGCAGACCCAGACTCGAGGTGCTCTCAATGCGGGGGGCGTCAGGAGTCGCTTCCGGCTGGGGGCCGCGGCGACTCTAAACCCGAATCGCTACCCCCACTCTCGAGGGGGTCATACGTCCCGACCGCGGCAGTCCGTTGCTCCCGCCCGCCGTCATTTACGGATGAGTCGGAGAAAATTGTTGCAGTCTTCATTCGACTAGCGGTTGACGCCTCCGAATCCGTGGGCATAGACTCCGCGACCTACGCACGCCCCCCCGCGTACGGACGCCCCAATGAAGACTCGTGCGGACTGGAAGCGGGAGCAAGAGCGCTTTCTTGCTGCCTACGACTCGGTACGGCGCCAGTTGAAGCTCATCCCTGGCGTACGTGAGGTCGGTATAGGCCTTCGGCGTCGTGCCGGAGCGGTCGTGGATGACGCTGCGTTCGTCGTGGCTGTCGACCGGAAGCGCCCGCTGTCCGACCTCGCGCCAGGCGAGATCGTGCCTGCGGCCATCGACGGGTTTCCGACCGACGTCGTCGAGCACAGGGAGCCGATCCTGCTGCTTGGCTTCGGCGACGAGAACGACAAGAAGAACTACAAGACGAAGGTTGGCGGCATCTCGATCAGCTCGGACGGCTCCTCAGGGGCGGGCACGCTGGGATGCTTCTGCAAGCAGACCAGCGATAACGCCACGGTCATGCTCAGTTGCCATCACGTACTGCTGGATGGCAGCGCCGAGATCGGCGCCGGCGTCGGCCAGCCGAAATACGACTACTCGTGCTGCTGCACCTGCAACGAGATCGGCAAGGTGCTGAAAGGCGACCGCAACCTCGATTGTGCGATCGCGTCGCTGAAGAGCGACGTGCCGTTCTTCCCGAAGATCCGCCGCATCAAGAAGGCCGACGGCACCGTCGAGGAGGAAGGACTGATCACGGGAACCGACGTCGCGGTGATGAACCAGGTCGTGTTCAAGATTGGCAAGCGGACCGGACTGACGCGGGGCAAGATCAGTTTGGTGGCGCCACGCATCGAGGTGTCCGTCGATGCCGCGTTCTCGCGCTTCTGCAACCGGGGCGATTCGGGCTCGGTGATCGTCGAGAAGGCCTCGGGGAAAGTGGTCGCGTTGCTCTACGCCATGCCCGACGAGAGCGGCACCACCGGGCTCGGCAAGCCGATTGCGGCCGTGCAGGCCGTGATGGGCGTGACGGTGCTGCCCAGCGACCCGACGGCCTCCTACACGGAGTCGATGTACGAGGAGGACGAGTCGGACGCCTTCGCCCTCCCGCCCGCCTCGCCCTTCGAGGCGCTCGTCGAGCGCCTCCGCACCACGGAGGCCGGGCGCGATCTGCTGGAGGTGTTCGAACGCCATCGCGACGAATGCCTGTCACTGGTGCAGGCCCGGCGCGGCTTCACGGTCGCCTGGCATCGTCACCACGGCCCCGCCTGGCTGGCCGCGCTCGGCCGCAGCGCGCGCGAGCCGATCTACCAGGTGCCCGACGACATTGGCGGCGTGACGCGCGCCAACGCGATCGCGCGCATCGTGGAGGCCCTGCGCGTCGAGGCCCGTGACGACCTGCGTCGCGACCTCGACAGGCTCGCCGGGCCGATCGGCACCGCGCTCATCGGTGCCCCGACGGTTCAGGCGTGGTGCGAACGGCTCGAATCGGTCCTGAGTCGCCGATGAGCACCTACGCCGAACGTAAAGCCGAAACCGAGCGACTCACCGCGATGCTGCCGGCGGTGCGCGACGAGCTGATGCGCATTCCGGGTGTGACGCGCGTCACCGTCGGCATCCGGGAGCGCGCCGGTGGCCTGACCGGCGAGATCGTGTTTCGCGTGCACGTGGTCCAGAAGCTCCCCCTCTCTGCAGTGCCAAGAGACCAGGTCGTCCCGGACGCCATTCGCGGCGTGCCGATCGATGTGGTCTGGCAGAGGAAGCCGACGCCCGAAGTGGGATTCAGCGACGAAGACGACTGGACGGAGTACTCGCCTCGGGTCGGTGGCTCCCGCATCGGCGCCGAGGTGGCCGGCGGTACCGGCACGCTCGGCTGTTTCTGCAAGCGCACCACGGACAACAAGATCGTGATGCTGTCGAACTGGCACGTGCTGATCGACCCGGGTGGCAGCATCGGCGACGGCGTGGGCCATCCACGGTGGCGGAAGTCGTGTTCTTTGTCCGCGGCCGCAACGGGACGGTACTGGCCTTCGACCAACCGCTCCGCTGCGCGATCGCTGAGATCGAGCCGAAGATCGCTTACGCGCCGAAGGTCCGGCGCATCCGCAAGGCCGACGGCACCGTGGAGCAGGAGGGCCTGATCCTCGGCAGCGCACCGCCGGTCGCCGGCGACGAAGTCTACAAGGTGGGGGCGCGCACCGGGCTGACGCGCGGCATCATCAGCGACGTCGACGCGAACAACGTCGAGGTCACGCCGAATGCGCCGTTCACGCGCATGAGCAACAAGGGCGACTCCGGCTCGGTCTACATCAGCCTGCCCACCGGCATGGTCTGCGGACTGCATCACAGCGGCGACGGCACGCTGGCGTTCGGCACGCCGTTCCCCGCCGTGGCCGCCGCTCTCGGCATGGACCAGCGTGTCCGGCCCCAGCGGCTCGATCAGACTGACGCGCGCCGCGAGGCTCACGGCGCCGGCGATCGGCGCCGGCGCGACGCGCAGGTCGTCGGGGCGGATGCCGAGCAGGACCCGCCGGCCGGCGGCGCCCGCCGATGCGGCCGATGCGAGATCGACGCGCGTGCCGCCGAACTCGATCGCATCGCCCGTCGGCGCGACGACGCCGGGTATCAGGTTCATGGACGGCGAGCCGATGAAGCGCGCGACGAAGACGTCGACCGGATCGCGATAGACCTCGGTCGGCGTGCCGATCTGCAGGATGCGGCCGTCGCGCATGATCACGATGCGGTCGGCGAGCGTCATCGCCTCGATCTGGTCGTGGGTCACGTAGACGATCGTCGTGCCCAGGGTCTGGTGGAGCTTCTTGATCTCGAGCCGCATCTGCGCGCGCAGCTGGGCGTCGAGATTGGACAGCGGCTCGTCGAACAGGAAGACCGCGGGGTCGCGGACCATGGCGCGGCCGATCGCGACGCGCTGGCGCTGGCCGCCCGAGAGCTGCGACGGCCGCCGCTCCAGCAGGTCGGTGAGCCCCAGGATCGCGGCGGCGTCGCGCACGCGCCTCTCCTCCTCGGCCTTCGCCAGCTTCGCCATGCGCAGCCCGAAGGCGATGTTCTTGTGCACGGTCATGTGCGGATAGATCGCGTAGTTCTGGAACACCATCGCGATGTTGCGGTCCTTGGGCTCCAGCTTGTTGACCACCCGCTCGCCGATGCGGATCTCGCCGTCGCTGGCATCCTCGAGGCCGGCGATCATCCGGAGCGTCGTCGACTTGCCACAGCCCGACGGACCGACCAGCACCACGAACTCGCCGTCGGCGATGGCGAGATCGATGCCGTGCACGACGGTCTGCTTGTCGAAGCGCTTGACGATGCCCTTGAGCGAGACGGCCGCCACGGCTCAGACCTTCAGCAGCGCGGCGAAGGCGGTCTCGAGCTTTGCCGCGGAGTCCGCCTCGCGACGCGCGATCGTCCCGGCATCGGCGCGCAGGCGCGCGAGATGCGCGGCATAGCGGTCGAAGGCGGCGTCGAGCGCGGCCGGCGCCGGGCCGCCAAAGCGCGCGCGCACGGCGACGAAGCGCTCCGGCGACACCGCCGCCGCGAAACCCTGGGCGTCGAGGCGCGGCGCACGGCCGGTCGTCTCGCGGAAGGAAGCGAGGAACGGCGCATGACCGGCGCTGGTCAGACTGCCGCCGGCGGCGGTCACCGCGCGCGCGACATGCGCGGCGATCTCGTGCGCCTGGCGGAAGGACAGGCCCTCTTCGCGTACCAGCGTATCCGCGAGTTCGGTGATCGTGTTGCAATTCGCATCGATGTTGCGCCGGACCCGCGCAGGATCGATCCGCACAGCGGCGACGAAGGCGGCAAGCAGATCGAGCACGCGCTCGGCGGTCTCGATGGCGGGATAGCCCGCCTCCTGCACCGCGCCCTCGCTGTCGTTCATGTCGGTGAACGGGGTGTTGTGCATCGTCGAGATGATCGCCTCCGCCTTGCCCGCCGCGAGCGAGGCGAGCAGGCGCATGTGCTCGATCGGCACCGGGTTGCGCTTCTGCGGCATGATCGAGCTGATCTGCACGAAGGCATTCGGCACATAGAGCTGCCCGACCTCGAAGGACGACCAGAACTGCATGTCCTGCAGCAGGCGTCCGAGATGGAGCATCAAGAGCTTGATCGCCGAATACGGCGCGGTGACGTAGTCGACGCTGGCGATGCAGCCATAGGAGTTCTCGAGCGGCGCCGCGAAGCCGAGCAGCTCGGCCATGCGGTGGCGATCGAGCGGAAAGCCCGTCGTC
>CADEEX010000362.1 GCA_902826465.1 uncultured Acidobacteriota bacterium | reverse complement strand
GAGGACGACCGCGCCAAAGACGGCGACACCGAGCGCGGCCAGCGCTGTGACTCCCGCGGGGCGCAACGACTCGTCGAGGTCGCCGCGAATCAGGAGCGTCGACACACCGACCCGGATGGACCCGAAGTCGACATCGTCAACCAGGAGCGGCTGGATGAGATCGAAGTTGCGACCCTGGCCGCTGTAGATGGAGCGGAGCTGATAGAACGACGACCGCGCCAGCAGCGCGTCGAGATCCGCGGCGAGCGGCAACCGGCTCCCTTCCTGCGACGGATCGGCGTGCGCGATGGTCTGTCCGCTGGCGTCAACGATCGCCGCGTAGGTGACGTTCGTGGAGTACAGACTCGACTGCAGGATGGAGCGTAGTCCCGGGTCGCCGCGCAACGCCTCGTGCGGCTGCGGAGCGCCGGCCACGACCTCGCGCGCACGCTGATAGACGGCCTTCGCAATCAAGTCTGCCCGCGCGCGACTCTCGTCGAGGCTGACCTGAGCCAGCTGCGCCAGGTGCATCACACTCAGCGCCACGACCATCGCTCCCACGATGATCGAGACGCCGAGGACCTGCTTCCCTTTGATACCAAGGCGCATACGAAGGGAGCGCCTATCCCTCGGCTCGCTTGGGCCGCAGACGCAGCTTGTTCAGCTTGTTGTGCAGCGTCTTGAGGCTGATGCCGAGAATCTCCGCGGCCCGCGTCTTGTTGTCGCCGGTATGGGCGAGAGTCATGAGAATCAGGCGCCGTTCCGCCTCCTCCACCGTCGTCCCAGGCGCCAGCGCCATCTGCGGCTGCTGCGGCACGACCGTGACAGGCTCCGTCAGAAAGGCCGGTGGCAGGTGGCGAGGTTCGATCATGGGGCCAGGCGCGAGAATGGTGGCGCGCTCAATCACGTTGCGCAGCTCGCGCACGTTCCCTGGCCAGTTGTGCTGCTCGAGGATGCGCATCACCTGATGATCGACACCCTGAATCGTCTTTTGATTCCTCGTGTTGAACTCGGTGATGAAGGCCTGCACCAGCAACGGCAGATCTTCGCGGCGCTGGCGCAGCGGCGGGAGCCGGAGCGCAAATACGTTGAGACGGTAGTAGAGGTCTTCGCGCAGTCGGCCGTTCTGCACGGCATCGAGCGGTTCAATGTTGGTGGCGGCGATGACGCGGACATCGACGGATTGCTCGGTGCGACCGCCGAGCCGACGGAACTTCCGCTCCTGCAGCACGCGCAGCAGCTTGACCTGCGTCGCCGGCGTCATCTCGCCGATTTCGTCGAGGAACAGTGTGCCGCGGTCGGCAAGTTCGAAGCACCCCTGGCGGCGGTCGGCGGCGCCGGTAAACGCGCCCTTCTCGTGGCCGAAGATTTCGCTTTCGAGCAGCGTCTCAGGAATCGCCGCGCAGTTGATGGCCACAAACGGGAACGTCGCCCGCGGGCTCAATTGATGCACCGTCTGCGCGACCAGTTCCTTCCCGGTCCCTGATTCGCCGGTAATCAGAATCGACGCGCCAGTGGGCGCGGCCTGCTCGATGACGGAATAGATCTTCCGCATCTCTGGGCTGTTGCCAATCATCGAGCCGAAGGCGCCCTGCTCGCGTAACTGGCGGCGCAGCGTCTTGACCTCGCGCAGCGTCTCCTGCCGCTCGACGATCTTGTCGAGCAGGATTTTGAGTCGCTGCAAATCCACCGGCTTGGTGAGGTAGTCGTACGCCCCTTCCTTCATCGCCTCGACCGCAGTCTCGACCGTCCCCTGTGCGGTAAGGAGCAGCGTCACGACGTCGGACCCCTGTGACTGCAGCGTCCGCAGCAGGCCGAGTCCATCGAGCCGGGGCATCACCAGGTCGGAAATGACAATGGACGGACGGAAGGACGTGACCTTTTCGAGCGCGTCCTCGCCATCGACCGCAGAATCGGCGACGAACCCCCAACTACGGACCAACTGCTCGAGGCCGACACGGGCGGCGGAGTCGTCCTCCACGATGAGCACGCGCTCAATGGCGCGTTGGGTCTCGGTTGAGTCGGCGGGCAATGTCATTTTTACATTCTGAACGCCGCGCATGAGCGGCGCAAGCTCAAGCGGCCGGCGCCCTCACCTTGTCGTATACGCTTGAGACACATGGAGTTCGATTCGACGGCGCTCGAACAGCCTCCGGCGGCACCGGTGGGCAGACCGACACTCGAGCAACGGGCGACCGCCTTCATCGAGGTCGTGCTCTGTTCCGACTTCCCAACCCAAATCCTCGTGGCGTTGACACTTGCGGCCTTTGGGTTCGCTCCGCAGTCGGAAGACGGCCACCTTCGCCTCGGATTCGTCGCCGCCCTTTCGATGATCGACACCGCGCTGCTCGTTGGACTGATGTGGCTCTTCCTCGCCGCACGCGGCGACCACCCCCGCGACGTGTTCCTGGGCGAGCGTTCGCCCGTACTTGAAGCGCGGGCCGGAGTGCCAATGATCGTCGTGGCGTTCGCGATCGCAGCCGGTGTCCTGCTGACCATCCGCGCCATCGCTCCGTCGTTGCACAACGTCGCCGACAATCCGTTCCAGCAACTGATGCGCAGTCCCACGGACGCCGTGCTGTTCGCGTTAGTAGCCGTCGTGGCCGGGGGCGTGCGCGAAGAATTGCAGCGAGCCTTCCTGCTCAACCGTTTCGAGCGCTGGCTTGGCGGGAGCACTGTGGGCGTCATCGTCGCGAGCGCGGCGTTCGGCGCCGGGCATCTACAGCAGGGCGTCGACGCGGCGCTGGCAACCGGACTGCTCGGCGCCTACTGGGCGATCGTGTATCTACGCCGCCGGTCGGTCGTCGCCCCCATGGTCAGCCATGCGGGCTTCAACCTGCTGCAGCTCGTGCAACTGATGGCGCTCGGCGGCTGAGGCCCGCTATCGCACTGGTGGCGCTGGCGCCGCTGGCTGGTAGACATCGACGATGTCAGCGCGACGGCGCAAGCCGAGCACCCACTCGCCGATGGCCACTTGCACACGCTCCGGTGTATCGCCGGAAAAGCGCTGACTCAGATATCCGCGGATGCGCAGGTTCTGTCTGAGCATTTCCCGCAACTGTCGCTCGTCGAGGCCGACTCTCGACAGCGTCGCCGCCAACGCGGTCAGCGAACCCGCGCGGTCGCGAATCTCGACGAACGCCCGATCGACGTCGGCCGTCGACGGTTCTGGCGGGGCGTAGCGCTCGACCTCGGCGAGCATCAGCGCTCGATCGATGAGCCCCGAAAGGACGGCTCGATCGGGATCGGCGGCACCCGCAGCGGGCACCAACCCCAGTTCGCGGGCCGCCCTCACGTCGCTCGCAAGAATAACCTTGCCGGCCGCGACCGCGAAGACGCGGTCAATGATCTCGTCGCCTGTGGCGGAGCTCGCCAGGTTGAGCATCACCGCCATGGCCACGCACACGACCCACCCTCGCGCGCCGCCACGCCGCTGTCCGAGATGCCATCCCGCTGCGCGCACGCTCAGAACGCCTGCCCGAGGCGGAGGGGCAGGGCGGAGGCACAGTCGCGATTGCCCGGCGTGATTTCGTTGCGACGCGTCTTGAATCCGACGTCGAACCGGATCGGTCCAATCGGCGACTTGTAGCGGACACCAAACCCCACCGCGCTTCTCATTCCGCCAAAATCGATCTCCGATGTCCGCGCAAAGACGTTGCCGGCGTCGACGAAGCCGACCACGCCCAGTCCGCCTTTGACCGGTACCCTGAACTCGGCGTTGAGAATCACCAGCCCGCCACCGCCAATAGGAAATCCGTCCTTGTCGATCGTGTTGGGCGCACCCACCTGGTCGAGGGCAAACCCGCGCATCGTCGTGTCGCCACCGGCAAAGAAACGTTCACTGGCCGGCAGGTCGCGCACGGTCACGAGCGACGGAGTGCCGTCAGCGTTGAATGTCGCGCCGCCACTCGCATCGAGCACCGCCACCTGACGTGGAAACCCGGAGGCCATCCCGAGGCGGACGCTCGTGGCGAGCACGATGCGCGGCGTGTGGGGGATCGGCGTGAATCGCTGCGCGGACATGAACGTCTTCGCAAAGCCGACCTCGGATCCGATGCGCCGGCCGGCAAGCTGCCCGCTGGCACTGAGAAACAGCCCGGTGAAGGGATCGGCAATGTCATCGCGCGTGTCGCGCACGCCCGCCAGTGAAAACGACGACAGGCGCAATTGGGGAAACGCGCGATCGATTAACAATTTCTGCAGCGGATCGACCTGTTCGCTATCGAACAGTTCGGTGCGCTGAATCTGGTAGCTGCCGGTCAGGCTGACGTACCGCGTCAGCTTCTGCCCCAACTGCGCATTCAGCGCGCGGCGCGAAAAATTGAAGCTCGAGCGACGTTCGTGTTCAAGCGTGCCGGTCAGATAGGCGTCGGCGCCGGTGCCGAGGGCACGGGGCTCACGGAACGTCCCGATCACGCGGTACTGCACGAAGTCCCGCGTGGCCGCGCCGTTCTGCGGACGCACGCTGACACGCGTGAACACGTTCACCGAACGATTCTTGCCGAACAGATTGCGGCGTCCAGTCTCGAAGAACACGCGCGGGCCGAACTGCAGATCCGCCGACGCACCGGTGTCATTCACGTTGCGCAGCAATTGCAGCGCCTGCAGACCGCCGCCATAGCCGACCGTGGTCGCCGGTGCCTCTTCGACGGCGACGAGGATGTCGCGACGCGCGTCGCCATGGCCAAGCTCCGTAATACGCACCCGTCGAAACAGCCCCAGCGCCGACAGACGCCGCTGGCTCTCGCTGATGGACTCAAGACCAAGTGGATCGCCCGCCTTGAACTGCAGTTCGCGCTCGATGGTGGCAGTTCTGGTGCGTTCGTTGCCGGAAATGAGGACGTGATCGACGAACACGCGGGTCCCTTCCGAGACCGTGAAGG
>CADEEX010000361.1 GCA_902826465.1 uncultured Acidobacteriota bacterium | reverse complement strand
GTTCCGCAGCCATCGGCATCAGCTCGCCTTCAACCGTCCGCTCGATCAGGGAGTATTCGATCTGCAGCGCGATGAGCGGTGCCCAGCCACGGAAGCGTGCCTCCATCTGCGCCTGCGTCACCTTCCACGCCGGCGTGTCCGAAAACCCGATGTAACGCACCTTGCCGGCGCGCACCAGGTCGTCGAGCGCGCGCATCGTCTCGTCAATCGGCGTGTGCGCATCCCAGCAGTGCATCCAGTAGAGATCGATGTAGTCGGTCTTCAGCCGACGCAACGATTGCTCACATGCGGCCGCGATCGATTTTCGACCAGCGCCACCACCGTTCGGATCGCCAACGTAAAGGCTCGACATGAACTTGGTGGCAATGACGACGCGATCGCGTCGTCCGGTGCGTGCGTAGTAGTCACCGATAATCGCCTCCGAATGCCCCTTCGTGTAGGCATTGGCGGTGTCGATGAAGTTTCCGCCGCGCTCTTCGTACCGCGCGATGATCGCCTCGGACTCTGCGACCGACGATCCCCAGCCCCATTCCTCGCCGAAGGTCATGGCGCCGAGACACAGCGGGCTGACGCGCAGCCCCGAGCGGCCGAGGGTGACGTAGTTATTGAGTGGCATCACCACCGATTGTAGCGGCTACTCGACCCGTTGATAGACGGCCGCATCCGCAAACGTCGCGACCAGGCGAAAGCGGCCGCCCACGAGTTGGGCCAGGTATGGGAACGCCGCCATTGGATAGTGGGCACCGACGGCCACCTCCGTGTCGACGATGAATGCCGGAGGGTGGGCCGCGAAATCGGTCTCGAGGTTCGCCCAGGCGCCAGGCAGAATCCGCGACGTCGTGTCGACGTCGAGCGGGGAACCAAAGATATATCCCGTCAACGGAAATGTCGCGATGTAGCGCGACGCGGGCCGCCTGCGCGCGTCGAGGTATACCTTTGGCGCCTGTCCCCAGACGAACAGACGCTGCTCGAAGGAGGAATGCTCCATCACATAACGGCCAGCTTCGCTCGGCGGCGCGACGCGCAAGAGACCGACCCGATGAATCGTGAAGAAGACGACCGACGCGATCACAAGCATCGATCCCAGCGTTCGCCTGCGTAACCACCACGGCCACGACGTCGCGGATGACGCACCTGACTGGCGGTAGAGCCCGGCGGCCAGCACCGCAAGCGGCGGCACGAGCTGGATGTAGTAGTGAGGATAGAATCGTCCCCCAGCGGCAGCCCCCACCGCCGATGCGGCCGTCCACCCGAGCACAGTCATCCACTCGGCGCGGCGCTGACGCCACGCCTGGGTCAGCAACGGCCACGCCAGCAGCGGCAGAAACAATGGCAGGGCAGCCACCATGAATGCGGCGGAGTGTTCCACCGCTCGCGCCAGGAACACATGAGGCACCGTGTGATCGGTAATGGTCCAGTAGTAGGCGTCGGCAAGGATGCCCTGCGACCAGAGCACCCACGCAGCGGCGCCGAGCGCCACGACGAAGCCAGCCGTGAACTGCAGCGCCTGCGCGACGCGGTCCACTCCCCGGTAGCCACGCGACTCGCCGTACGCCGGCAGCAGCAGGTACAGGCCGGCCGGCACCGCGGCGATTGCCGCCGGCTGCTTGAGCAGAAACGCGACGCCGAAGAGGCCACCGGCAACGACCAGCGAGGGCCGCATCCTCGACGTCGAGGGCATGAACACGAGTGCATACGCCCAGACAATCGGCAGGTTCATCAACACTTCGCCGTTGAACGCCAGGTTCTTCGCGGTGCCCCAGGCCTGGAACACGGCATAGAGCAGCGCCGCGATTGCGCCGGCGGCGGGGTCGAACACTCCGCGACCGATCACGAACAGCCCCGCCATCGTCAACAACACCCAGACCACCGCAACCGCGTGCAGTGCCAGCCAGTTGTATGGACCGGCGACGGCAAAGACGGCCGCGTAGGTCCAGAACAACAACGGGGGCTTTCGCTCGATCGCGTGCTCGTAGGGCCGTCCACCGTTGACGATCTCATTGGCGACCACCGAGTACACCGACTCGTCGTCGATGGTGTCGGGATGCACGAGCGCGGGAAGGCGCGTGGCGATCGTGAAAGTCATCAGCGCGACGACCCACCACGTCCTTACCCTCATGAACGGAGTTTCACCTGAGGCCCGGCGATCAGTCGCTGATCAGCGCTTCGCGATCGCGAACGCCGAGCAGGTAGAGGATGCCGTCGAGGCCAAGCGTCGAGATCGCCTGCCTGGCGCTCTGGCGGACGAGTGGCTTGGCGTGAAACGCGATGCCGAGGCCGGCCAGCCGCAACATGGGCAGGTCGTTGGCGCCATCGCCGACCGCAATCACCTGGTCCATGCTCAGGCCATCGGCGTTCGCGATTTGCTCGAGGTAGTGCGCCTTCTTTGCGCCGTCGATGATCTCGGTATGCACTTCACCGGTCACCACGCCATCGACGATATGAAGTTCGTTGGCGTGGAGATAGTCAATACCGAGCCGCCGCTGCAGTTCGCGCCCCACAAAGGTGAAGCCGCCAGACAGCATGGCCGTCTTGTATCCCAGCTTCCGCAACGTCGTGGTTAACCGCTCGGCACCATGCATGAGTGGCAGTGTGTCGATCACCTGTTGCAGCGCCGACGCCGGCAGCCCTTTCAGCAGCGACACACGCTTGCGGAAACTGGCCTGAAAATCGAGTTCTCCTCGCATCGCCGCTTCGGTGATCGCCGCCACCTGCTCGCCCACGCCCGCCAGGCGCGCCAGTTCGTCGATCACCTCGATGCGTATGAGTGTCGAGTCCATGTCAAAGGCGACAAGCCGGCGATTGCGCCGGAATACCGTGTCGTGCTGAAAGGCGACGTCGATATCAAAGCGATGGGTCAATGCCATCAACGAGGCGCGCATGTCGTCCTCACTCGCCAGATCGCCAGACGCCGACAGTTCCACGCACATCCGGCCACCGCTGGCATCGCTGAGGGCGGTCCGGCCCGATAGCCGATCGATGCGGTCGATGTTCAGCCCGACGCTGGCAATCACCCCACTGACTTCGGCGAGGTGCGCCGCCGTCAGCACGGGCCCGAGCACCGTGATCAGATAGCGGCCCTTCCCCTGCGCCTTCACCCACGCGTCGTACTCCTCATTCGAAATCGCCGTGAAGCGAATCTGCACGCCGACCTGATGCGCCTTCAGCAGGAGATCGGTCAGCAGAGACGACGACTTCATGTCGTCGGTGAGTTCGACGAGCAAACCGAGCGCGAGCGCATCGTGGATGATCGCCTGACCGACATCGAGAATGCGGGCGCCCGCCCTGGCAAGAATCTCGGTCAGCGAATGGGTGACGCCAGCCTTGTCGTGGCCGGTGATATCGATGCGAAGCACGCAGGTCTGCGGATGTCTCAACATGAACTACTGAGGATACTTCACGGGTCCACAGGTCCACAGGTCCACCAGGTCCCCAGGTCCACGGGTCACAGGTCCACCGTGAGCCTGTAAGATTGCTGGCGTGAACGCACTGGCCTGCCGCAACGTCGTCAAACGATACGGAGACGTGCTGGCCCTCAACGGTCTGACCCTCGAGGTGCGGCGCGGCGAGTGCTTCGGCATGCTCGGCCCGAACGGTGCCGGGAAGACGACGACCGTCGAGATCTTCGAAGGGCTCCGCGAGCCTGATTCTGGCGACGTCGAGGTGCTCGGCGAGAAGTGGCGCGGCGACGGACTCGCGCTTCGCGCAAGGCTCGGCATCCAGTTGCAGGAGACAAAGTTCCCTGAGAAACTCACCGTCGCCGAGGTGCTGACGCTCTTTCGCAGCTTCTATCCGCGCGGACTTGGTATCGGCGAGGTCCTCGGTCTCGTGGCGCTTCACGAGAAAGCCGACGCACAGGTCCGCACGCTATCGGGCGGACAGAAGCAACGCCTGTCGCTCGCCTGTGCGCTGGTCGGCGAACCTGACGTGCTGTTTCTCGACGAGCCGACCACGGGCCTCGATCCACAGTCGCGTCGGCAGACGTGGGACGTCGTTCAAGCGTTCACGGCCAAGGGTCGCACCGTGCTGCTCACCACGCATTACATGGAAGAAGCGGCTCAACTGTGCGACCGTGTTGGCATCGTCGATCACGGACAGGTGATCGCTCTCGGCACGCCACGTGAGCTGATTGCATCGCTCGGCGCCGAACACGTCGTCGAGTTCGCCGTCGGGACTCAGGGAGCAATCGCCGACGAGACCGTGCGCGCCCTGCCGAGTGTGGAACACGTCGCACGTGAAGACGGCCTCTGGCGCGTCACCGTCCGAGAGGTGCACAAGACCGTGCCAGCACTACTTGCCGCGCTCGCCGAGCGCGACCTCGCGCCGACACATTTGACGACACACCACGCGACGCTCGAAGACGTCTTCATGTCGCTGACCGGACGGAGGCTGCGCGATGGCTAAGGATCGGCAGTATCCCGTCAGCGGACCGCTCACCGAGCTCACACGGGCGCGCATCCGCGAACTGGTGCGCGAACCCGAAGCCGTGTTCTGGGTGTTCGTGTTTCCGATTCTGATTGCCGGCATCCTGAGCCTGGCATTCCGCAGCCGTCCGCCAGACGCGCTTCCGGTGGGCGTCGTGGAGGGACCGCAATCGGCGGCACGTCTCGCCGCACTCGCGAACGAGAGCGGACTGCGCCCACGTGTTCTGCCGCGAGAGGACGCCGACCAGGAGCTTGCGCGTGGACACGTGGTCGTCGTCGTGTCCGCGGACGACACTCCGGGCTACGCCTACGACCCGACCCAGCCAGACAGCCGCACCGCATTGTTGCTCGTGGATGCCGCGCTGCAGCGCGCCGCCGGCCGAGCCGACGCGTTCGCGCCTACTCGCGCAGAGGTCAGCGAGCCGGGAGCGCGTTACATCGACTTCCTGGTGCCGGGCCTCCTCGGCATGAACCT
>CADEEX010000360.1 GCA_902826465.1 uncultured Acidobacteriota bacterium | reverse complement strand
GACGCCAGGGACCTCCCACAGCCATTGTTCGAGCCGGCGGGTGACGCGCTGCTCGACCTCGGTGGCAGTCGCCCCAGGCATGTCGACGAAGACGTCGATCATGGGCACGATGATTTGTGGCTCCTCTTCGCGCGGCAGTGCGATGACCGCGAACACACCGAGCAGGAGTGACGCGACGATGACCAGCGGGGTCAGCTTGGAGTGGATGAAGACGGCGGCCAGCCGGCCGGCGGCGCCTGGAGACACACTCATCGGCGGTTCCCTGAGACATCGCCATCGAGCAGAGACGCGGAGGGGGCGCTGACCACGAGTTCGCCCTCCCGTACGCCGGAGAGCACCTCTCTGTCATTGCCCGCCGATTCGCCGAGGGAAACGGGCTGCAAACGCGGCCGTCCCTCGTCAACCACGAACACGAAGGTCAGCTGACCGCGGCGCACCACCGCCGACTCCGGCACGACCTGCGTGCGTCTGGCGGGACCTGAGAATCGCGCACGCCCATACGCCCCCGACCGGAGACCGTCGGCCGCCGGCAGGTCGATCTTCACGACCACGCTGTGCGCGAGCGGATCGATGCGTGCGACTTCCCCCACGCGCGCTGGATGCCACGCAGCCGTCGGCTCGTTGCCCACCTGTACGTCGACCGGCTGTGTCGGCGCGACCAGTCCGGCTCGCGCCTCGTCCACCGTCACCTCGAGGCGGAGGGCTGTGCCGTCGACCGTGAGCAACGGCTGGCCTGGACTCGCCATGGCTCCAGGGTCCGCATGGCGGGCGCTGACAACGCCATCGAACGGTGCGGTGAGCCTCATGTAGGTCGTCGCGGCGACCGCCCCGGCATGCGCCGCTTGTGCGGCGGCGCGGGCGGAGACGGCAGCGGCGAGGTTAGCGCGAGCGCTGGTGACCTGCGCGTCAGCGGCCTCGCGCGCAGACACCGCCTGATCGAGTTCCTGGGGCGTCGCCGAGCGTTTGTCGTGGAGCGTGCGGATGCGGGCTTCGGTGGCGCGGGTGAGCGACGCCGCGGCCTCGGCGGCTCGCACTGCACCTTCCGCAGCCTTTGTCGCTTCAAGGCTGCCGATGACGCCGGCGTCGGCGCGGTCAAGAGCCGCCGTCGCCTCGCGCCCGTCGAGCGTGACCAGAGGGGCGCCCTGGCGTACACGGTCGCCGGCCTGCACGTGCACCTCGGTGACCGGAGCCATGATCCGGCTCGCGATCGACGCCGTCACGCGGCTGCGCACCACCCCACCGGCCTCAAAAGTGAACGGCAGGTCTGCCAGCCGGACCGCGGCGGTCGGTCGTGGATCGGTCGCGATGGAGCGATCGGGGTCCTTCGGCGTCTCGCGGCAGCCGACCATGAACACCGTCGCCATGAGCAGAATCGTTGTCTTCACTGAACAGCCTCTCGAGTTGGGACCATACGTCCGACTGCGCGCCAGAGCCGTGCGTCGTTCATCAGCAGATCGACGGCCGCAGACAATCGCTGCGTCTCGGCCGCCAACACCGCGCTCGAGGCGGCCAGCACGTCGGTGACGGTGGCGAGACCGGCCTCGAACCGATCGCGCAACACACGCTCGCTCTCCCGTGCCTGATCGACCGCCGCACCTCCCGCCACCTGCCGTGCCTCGGCGGATCGACGCTGATAGAACGCCGTCGCCACTTCCACATGCACCGCGGCGCGGATGTCGTCCGCGTGCGCCTGGGCCTGCGCGCGTCTGGCCCTGGCCGCCCGCAGGCGCGCCGCTTCGGCGCCGCCAAGCGACAGGCTCCATCGCGCCTCGCCGCCCACGACCCAGTTCGAGGCGCGGTCCGCCAGTCGGGTGCCACTGACGTCGACAACGCCCTGCACCGCGAGTTGCGGCAACAACGTGGCGCGCTCGCGTCGTGCGTCGGCCTCCGCCAGCCGGATCGCGGCGGTCGACCGTTTGAGTTCCACGCGGTTGGCGTCGGCGTCGGCCAGGAGCGCCCGCAGCTCGGTGGCGGCGGTGCGCACCGCGGCGTTCGGTTCGGCGACGGCATAGTCGCGATCGATCTCAGCGCCTACCAATCGGTTGAGTTCCGCTCGCGCCACGGCGGCGTCGGCCTGATGCTGCAGTACGCGCTGTTCGAGATTCGCGACCTGCGCCGCGAGCGCCATGACGTCGGCGTCGGTGGCCACACCCGCGTCACGCCGCTGCTCCGTCCGGACACGGTCTTGACGCATGGCATCACGTGCGGCGATCGCCGCACGCTGGCCCGACTCCGCCGTCAAGACACGTCCGTATGTTTCCGTGGTCTGTATCAGCAGCGCCGCCGTCGTTTCATCCAGCACGAAGCCAGCCATGTCGTGCCGGAGACTGGCCATGGCCACGGTGGCGCGCTGCCGCCCGCCGTCGAACAGCAGCTGTTCGACACCGATGGAGGTGCGAAAGGCGCCGATGGGATCGGGATGATTCAGGGCATCGATGGCCAGGTTGGCCACACCGAACTGGCGGGCCGAGAGCAGCGCACTGAAGACGAACACCGGCTGATTGCCACGCTGCCAGAGTTCGGACACGGTCACCCGCGGCAGCCATCCGGCCCGGGCTTCGTCAACACCCGCCTGGGCCTCATCCACCGTCGAGCGACCCGCGCGCAGCGATGCGTTGTGTGCAAGGCTCTCGCGAATCGCGTCGGCAAGCGTCAACAGTGGTTGTGCCTCCGCGGATCCTGCCGCCGCCGTCAGAATGGCCGCGACACACATCGCCTTCGTGGTCAGGTATCTCATCATCAGGGTCCAGGAAGGGATGCAGAAAGAGCCGGCGTGGTGACACCGGCGCGTCACCGACTTCAGATCGGCGGGCGCGGGATGATCCGGTAGTTCCGCATCATGCCCATGTCTTCGTGCTCGAGATTGTGGCAGTGATACAGGTAGAGCCCTGGATGGTGGCTGAAGCGGATCAGCACGCGGACGCGCTCACCAGGCATGACGAGCACCGTGTCCTTCCACCCCTCATCCGTGAATCCGTCACGAAGACGGTCGTTGTCTGCGGCTCCCACGCCGGGCGCTCGCACACGATCGAGTACGCGGAACTGGCGCCCGTGCAGGTGCAGCGGGTGCGCCAGGCGCATGCCCATGGACGAGGCGCCGCTGTTATCGAACTCCCACACGGCCTTGGTGCCAGCGACGACCGTCTCCTCCGCGGCGACGTCCGTCATGCCAAACACACGTCCATCAAGCAACCACGACATCCGCATGAAGTCGACCCCGACGACGCGTGCCGGCGGCATCGCGGCGTCTGTCTGCCAGTCGCTCGTGAACGTGGTCAGACGATCGGGCAGCTCGAAGTCCGAGTGCTCGGCGGCCGTCACGCGAAAGGTCGCGACGGCGCCTGTCAGGTCGGGGATGGCCTGCGTCATTCGCCCCCTGCCGCGACCTCGGCCGCCCATGTTCATGAGGAACGGCCCGCTCGGAATCGGCTCGCTCCGTAGTTCGCGCGTCGCGCCGAGTGGCATCCTCCGAAAGTCGGCGATGATTTCGGCCCGCTCTCCAGGCGCAAGCACCAGATAGGGCTTCGTGAGCGGCCGTTCGAGCAGGCCACCATCGGTGGCGATCAACGTGACGGGGACGCCATCGCTCCATGCCAGCTTGTAGACGCGAGCGTTGGAGCCGTTCAGTAGACGGATCCGATACGGCACTGTCGCCACGTCGGTGGTTTTCGGCAACGCGCCATTCACCAGGAGCCGCGTACCGAAGAAGCCGCTCATCTCGCCCATGCCCATGGCCATTCCCATGTCGGCGTGGTAGACGAGTCGATTGCCGGCATCGAAGGTGCGGTCCTGAAGCACGCAGAACAGCTCGCGTGCTCCTGCGGGCAGATTGAGGCGCTGCTCCTCGGCGTCCGAGATCAGCAGCAGACCCGCGAGCCCTTGATACACCTGCACACCCGTCCGGTGATGATGGTGAGGGTGATACCAGTAGCTGCCCGCGCGATTCTCGACGGTGAAGTCGTAGGTGTACTGACCGCCAGGCTGCGCCATGAAGCGCGGATGCCCATCGGCAGTGTCGGGCACGTCGAGACCGTGCCAGTGCACAATCGAGGGCTCAGCCAGCGCGTTCGTGAAATGGACACGGACCCGTTGTCCCTTGTTCAGTCTGAGCACCGGCCCGAGATAGCTGCCGGGCCACGTGGAGAGCACCTCGCGCGGCCCCTTCAGCACGCGTCCGGAATACTGCCAGACGGGGGTCTGCGCGCCGGGCAGGAGCGGACACAGCCCTGATCGTGCTGTCAGCGCCAGTTCCACGTCCGGCGCGTCACCCGCCTGGAACGCCCGCGCGTCGGGCCAGCAGCCGGCAAGGACTCCGGCCGCGCCAGCGCCCACCACTCCAAGAAAGCCACGCCTGTTCATTCGCCAGCCGGCTTGCGCAAGCTTGGTGCCGCATGCGTCGACGTGCAGTGCCCGTGGATTCGACGACGCGCGCGGGCGATCAGTGACATTTCACCACCACGTGGGAAATACTCCGCGCTCAGCCCTGCGCCGCGAGCCGCGCACCGGGGCGGGTCTCGCCCTCGCGCACGCCCGCCTTGCGCAGGATCGCCATCATCGGGCACCAGCCCGTAAACGCCGACTGCACGAGGTTGAGGCCAACAAATCCCGTCATCCACAGAAAGGCGGGGTGGACCAGGGTGCCGAGCAGCACGGAGGCAGTGACGACGGTTCCGGCAATCAATCGCAACATCGGTTCAAGAGTCATGACATTCCCTTCGGCCCAATTCCGGGCATCTGTCGTTGTGGATCGAGAGATGCAGAACCTGGCGCCGTGGTGACACCTTTTCCTCACTACTACGAAGCGACCGCCGCCGGCGCGGTGGGCGGCGACGTCACGATGTCAGCCGACCGTGTGCCGGCGCTGCAGGCGGCCTCTCCGGTCGAGTTCGGCGGTCCGGGCGAGC
>CADEEX010000359.1 GCA_902826465.1 uncultured Acidobacteriota bacterium | reverse complement strand
GTGCGGCGTGGCGGTCAGGAGCACCACGTGGGTCGCCATGCGGCAGAGCGCCGCGACGGCCGCATGGCGATCGGAGCCGTGGGTGCAGCCGTGTGCCTCGTCGACCACGATGGCATCCCAGTGCGCGTCCGCGACAGCGCGCAGAATCTCCGGTCGTTTCACGTAATCGGTCGACGCGATGACGATCGCTGCCGTGCCCCACGGATTCACGCCAACAGGAAGGTGCCGCTGGCGCACTCGAAGGGCGGTGGCATCGATGATCTCCGGTGCGAGGTCGAAGCGCGCCAGCAGTTCGCTTCGCCATTGATCGCGAACCCCCGCCGGCGTCAGGATGAGCACCCGCGCCGCCGCGCGCCGTGCGCGCAGCTCGGCGACGATGAGCGCGGCCTGCACGGTCTTGCCGAGTCCGACGCCGTCCGCAATGAGGACGCGGGACCCCAGTCCACGCACCAGCGCCATCACCGGATCGAGCTGATGGGGAAGCAGCTCCATCCGCGCCGTCAGCGCTGTCCTCAGAATCGGAGCGCCTCCCTCGTGTGCCAGCAACGTGCGGCAGAGGCGACGCCATCGGGCGCGCCCAACCAGCCGGAGCCGATGGCGGGGCACGACCGGTGTCAGCCGATCGAAGGGCATGACGACCGTTTGCGTGACCGCCTCACTGCCCGATTCCCGACTGGTCAGTCCTGCCAGCGCGCAGTCCCCGAAGTGGTCGAGGGTGGCCACGGTCCATTGGCGGCCGCGGTTGTAGACGCGGTCGCCCACGCGTATCCCTGTCCAGCCCGTTCGCAGATTCCTCATCGGTCGTTGTGCTCGATGTGCGCAGAAGTTGCCACGTCGTCTTTGGTACCGGCGAATTCTTTGGACAATTCGCGGGTCGCCATTCGACGCGAAAGATAAGGGGCAACGGTGATGCCATCCGACGCCGCGATTACGCACATCGGTCAACTGCAGGAGGGGTGAAGCCGAAATACTGGCCGCTGCGGGCGATGGCAGGGAGTGCGTCTGAGGATGCTGGACCGTACGGTGGTCTTAATCAGGAAGACTTGTCAGTGCAGGATTGTGAAGCTCAGCAAATAGCTTTGAATCAGTGGTTTGCGCTGATATTCACACTCGTGCACCACGAGAGCTGGTGTCCCAACCGCACCCATTAGGCGCGCTATGCAGGGAAGAAAGAATCTCTACAGGAAGACTTTTCCTGTGATGTAATTGCCAAACCCTTGCGCTGCCGCGTTTCTGCGTTGGGCACGCTTCGTGCTCAGTAGTGCGGCAACGACGCTGGAGGACTGATGAAGAAGGTACTGTTCGGATTGTTCGCCGTCGCGATGCTCGCCGCTAAGTCGGCCGGTGCCGCGCCGATCATGTTTGTGAACGATGAACGCAACCAGCTGGCGAAGGTTGACGTCGCCAATGGCTCGGTTAACGTCCTCGGGGTCATGCTGACACCCGGCGACGTCATGACGGACATCGCGTTCGATCCGTTCGGTAACCTTTGGGGCATCTCGTTCGCGGGACTCTGGCGCATCGACGCCACCAATGCGGCGACCACGTTCGTCGGCGCCCACGGTATCGACACCGGCAACGCGTTGGTGTTTGGCTCCGACGGGACCGCGTACGCGGCTGGCGCCGTCTCAACTAACCTGTTCTCCCTCAATCTGGTTACGGGGCTCGGTGTTTCCCTCGGCAGCATGGGCGTCAGTTCCGGCGGAGACTTGGCGTTCAACGGCGGCAATCTGTTCCTGGCGTCGAGTGACAGCACACTCGTTCGGGTGAATCCGACGAACGGGGCGCCAACACCGATCGGTCCTTTCGGCGTGCCGGGCATGTTCGGCCTTGCTACCGGAGACAACGGAGTGCTTTACGGTGTCGCCGGAACCGGCATCTACAGCGTCAACTCGGCGACGGGTGCCGCAACACTCGTCGAGACTTTCGATGCGGGGCTCGGCAACGCCTTCGGTCAGGCCTTCCAAGGCGAAGCTGCTCCAGTTCCGGAGCCGGGCACGCTCCTGCTCCTCGGTGGTGGTCTTGCCGCCGCAGTCCGCCGCAGGCGCCAGAAGAAGTCGTAGCATCAGACTCGGCGCTCTCTCCAGCGCGGACGACGACAGACCATCGACACGAAACGGCGCTCTTCGGAGCGCCGTTTCTATTTGAGGGCGAGAACTTCGCGTCAGCGGGTGGGCGCAGGCGGCACAGCTGATGGCCCGGTCAACAGCGCGTTGAACAGCAGCCGAAACGTGGCGAGCGATTGCCCGCGGTGCTGCACAGGAAACCCGAGCAGCACCACATCGCCAGCTCCGACCGCCGATCGCACGACCGCCGGCCGGCCGGCGATGAGTGATTCGCCTTCGAGCCAGCCGCTCAGCAACAAATCCTCCGCACCGTAGCGTGCAATGGTCTCGACCGTCGCGCTGTCGCTGGTGACGTTGAACACCGAACTGAAGGCAAAGAACGCGATCGTCTTCTCCTTCATCCCGAAGCCGAGCGGCTTCGTCGTATCCAGGTCCAGTCGCAGAATCGATCCGGGCACGAACAGCCGTTCTTCATTGCCGCGTGCCGTGTCAGTAATGGGCAGATCGAATGCCGAAATTCCAAGCGTGGCCGACTGACCAAGGCATACCAGACGTCCACCGTCCGTCACGAACGCCTTCAACGCTTCCACACCCAGCGGACTCAAGCCGCCCGCATACTCACGCGGCGTCGTGTCCGTACCAAACCCCGACACCAGCCGTTCGATCCCCGCACTCGGCAGCACGATCACATCGAACCGCTCGCGCAGGTCGCCGCTTCTGACCATGGCGTCGGTCAGCGTGGTGAACGGGAAGTTGTGTTGCTCGAGGACCCACCGCGTCCATCCTTCGTCGATGCTCTCGGTCCACGGTCGGTAGAGCGCCACGCGCGACCGTCCGACCGGTCGCACGTCCTGGGGCAACCGTCCCTTTCGACCGACGATGCGCAGGCCAAGGTCGCGGGCAATCGTGGCGATCACCGGTTCCGCCCCCTTGAGATGCGGCACGACGATCGACCCGCGATCGAACCGGTACCCGTCAACGTCGATCGGCGATAGTGTCCACATCGGCGCTGCGCCGATGGTGGCCAACCGGTTGACGGCGACCGCGCCACCATTACCGCGCGCGTCGATGATCCAATACGACGGCTTCGACTCACCCCACACCTGCGCCGGCGCCACGGTGGCGGCCGTCAATCGCGACGTGGGTGGCGCGTCGAATGGGCGATCGATGGTGCGCACCTCGACGCCCATCTGATCGGGTAACGTCCATCCAGCAACGTCGTACGGCCGATCGAACGATCCGGCAGCGGCGCCGCGCCTCGCCGGATAGCGCTGTCGTTCGAGCCGCGTCTTCGCGAAGGCGCGATATGGCTGCGCCATGAAGACGATGTCGGTGCCCTCAGGGAATGACTCGCGGCCGATCTGAAACGGCTCGAGCGCTCGATGAATCTCGATGGCGCCGTCGAGCAGAAGTGATTCGAGCTTTGCGGTGGCGAGTCGATCGAACTGATCTGGTGGGATGACGAAGGCGTACGGACCCCCCGCACGTCCCGTCGCGACGGCTCGGCGCCCCATCTCGTAGAAGTTCGTCACGAGCTGCTCGCGGTAGGCCGCAGCGGCGAAGAGCAAGCCGCGCACGGCCGTCAGGTCGTATTCAACGATGTCACGCAGCGTCCAGCGCCCACCGGCCCACGGCGCTGGAAAGTTGATCTGGGGGCGATACTCCGGCAGTCCCTTGAATCCAGCACGCAGGTCGGACGCCTGCACGGTGAGCGGTGTCGCGATATCGACGCTGGCGACTTCGGTGAGCAGGCAGACCGTGTTGTGGCCAAGCGGTGCCGAGTCTTCGAAGCCCGGCCAGTAGTAATCGTATTTGGCGTTCGAGATGACGCCGGTCTTGCCTTCGCGCTGAAGCTCGAGCGCCATGGCGTCGCCGAGCAGCGCCGCCGATCGCCAGATCAACGGGTCGTAGTTGAGATCAATGGGATCGGTGTTGGGCGGCACGAAGAAGCGCGGCCCATTCGTCTCCATCTGGTGCATCGTCAGAAACACCTGCGGGTGCCACGACGAGTTGAAGAACCGCGCCAGGTTGCGGTTCTCGGCGAGGTTGAGCATGAAGGCGTCGCGGTTGATGTCGTGTCCCGCGTAGCGGTGATAGAGCCACGGCATCGGTCCACCCTCGAACGGGGTGCCGACCGAGCGCAGATACCAGTCGGTGACCAGCCGATGGCCATCAGGGTTCATCGTCGGTATCAGGACGAGCACCACCTGCGTGAGGATGTTCACCGTCGTCGGGCTCGTGTCGGTGGCCAGCGAGTAGAGCAACTCGTTGGCGGCCTGACTGGCACCGATCTCCGACGCATGAATGCTGGCGCCGATCGTGATGAACAGCTTCTGGTCGGCGGCCAGACGGCGGGCGTCGTCAGGTGTCAGCGTGCGCGGGTCGGACAGCCGCTGGTTGATCTCGCGGAGGCGCTCGAGATTGGCGAGGTTCTCCGGCGCACTGATGACGCCGGCGATCGTCCGATGCCCGTCGGTGGTAAGTCCGAGGTCGATCAGGTTGACGCGATCGGACTGGGCCGCGACCAGCTCGAAGTAGCGTTCGATGTCGTCGCCGGTCGCGATGCGGCGATCGGCGCCCATGCGGAATCCGAAGTGCGCGTCGGGCGTGGGTATCTGGGCGGCGGCGGGGCCGGCGAGTGTGGCGCACGCCGCGAGCGCCAGCGTGACACGCCCGATCCATGACCGTGCGCGGGTGCCGCTACGGTCGTCCTTCGTCATTGACGTAGCTGGCCGTCACGATCGTCTTGATGCCGCCGCGCACGGAGAAATCGCCGACCACGGTCATGCGCCGCGGCTGCAGCAGCGCGACCAGATCGTCGAGGATCTGGTTGGTGACGCTCTCGTAGAAGATCCCTTTGTTGCGAAACTCGACGAGG
>CADEEX010000358.1 GCA_902826465.1 uncultured Acidobacteriota bacterium | reverse complement strand
CCCGCGTCGCTGCAGCAGAAGGGTGGCGAAGAAGAAACCGGACCCTACGATCTGGTGGAAGGCTGGCCCAAGCCGTGGTCGCAGCCCGGTTACATGTGGGGCTCGCTGCCGGCCATCTTTGCCGAGACCCCCAATCGCATCTTCATCGGTGCGCGTGGCGAACTAAAGGTTCCAAATCCGCTGCCACGCGGCTGGAACGGCATCTGGGGCTCGACCGGCGAACGGGCGTCCGTCCCGAAGGCCGAGATGCGCAACTGCCTGCTCATCGTCGACGCCAACGGCGCGCTGATCGAGTCGTGGACGCAGTGGGACAAACTGTTCGTGAGTAATGGCGGGACAGGTAACGGTCCGCACAAGATCAAGATCAACCCCTACGATCCGCAGAAGCACGTCTGGGTCGTGAACGACGGACGACAGGTCATCTACAAGTTCACCAACGACGGCAAGCAGTTGGTCATGACACTCGGTGAAACCGATGTCGCTGGCGACGACGGGAAGCACTTTGGCTTGCCGCAAGATCTCACGTTCCTGGCGGATGGATCGATTCTGGTCGCTGACGGTCTGCGAAACTCACGCATCGTCAAGTTCGACAAGGACGGCACGTTCCTCATGCAGTGGGGTACCGCCGGCAACGGCCCTGGACAGTTCCGTGGCCTGCATGGCATCGACGCTGATCCGAGCGGCCGCGTCTATGTGGCCGACCGCGGCAATCAGCGCGTCCAGGTGTTCGATCAGACCGGCAAGCACCTCGACACGTGGCCCAACATGCGGTTCCCGAATCACATCATCGCCACGAGGGACGGCGTCTTCGTCTCCGACGGTACCAATGCGCGACTCCTCAAATACGACGCGAACGGCAAGCTGCTGTCGTTCTGGGGAACGTACGGCACCTATCCGGGCGCGTTCTGGGAGATGCACCAGTTCTCGGTCGACACTGAAGGCAACCTCTATGCAGCCGACAGCTTCGCCGGACGCGTGCAGCGGTTCAAGATGAAGCCCGGCGCCGACAAGGCGCGCATGGTGCCCGCCAGCGCAGCGTTCGGCGCGTCGCGCTAGTCGGTGCCGCCGTTCGGCGCGCACATGTCAGTGGCCGGCGGACTGCCGCGCGCCGTCGAGCGCGCGGTGGTTCACGGCTGCGACGCCCTTCAGATCTTTACCAAGAACGCGAACCAATGGCGCGGTCGTCCCCTGCCGGACGAGGAAGTGGTCGCGTTTCGTGACCAGGCGGCCGCGGCGCACCTCGTTGCGGTGTTGTCGCACGCCAGCTACCTGATCAACCTGGCCACCGGCGAGAGTGCCCTCCGCCAGCAGTCGCTCGAGGCGATGGGCGACGAACTCGATCGCGCCGAGTCTCTGGCCCTGCTTGCTGTGGTCCTGCACCCTGGCTGTCATACCTCCGGCACGAAGGCGAAGGGCATGCGACTCGTGGCGGAGAACCTGCGGACACTGCTCGACGCGCGTCCCCAGGGCCGCACCATGGTGCTGCTGGAGCACACGGCCGGTCAGGGCACCTCGCTCGGTGCCACCTTTGAACAGCTCGCCCACATCATCGATCTGGTCGACGGCCATCCGCGCGTCGGCGTCTGCATCGACACGTGTCACCTGCTGGCGTCTGGCTACGACTTCACGACCGTCGACAGCTACGAACGGACGTTTCATCAGTTTGTCGACGTCGTGGGACTGGCCCGGCTGCGCGCCTTCCACCTGAACGACTCGAAGACGCCGCTCGGCAGCCGCGTCGACCGACACGAGCACATCGGCGACGGCTTCATCGGTCTCGAGGCCTTCCGGCGGCTGGTGAACGATCCCCGCTTCCAGCACGTGCCGATGCTGCTCGAAACTGCCAAGGGTGACGGCAAGCCCACCGGCCCAATCGCACCGGATCCGCTCGACGTCAGGAACCTCTCGACCCTGCGTGCGCTGGCAGCCGGCGGCCTTTCGCGCTAGCATCTGCGGATGGCTGCTGGGTTTTCCCGGGCACAGGTGGACGCCGTCGCGGCGCTGGCGAATCTCGACCTTACCGACGACGAAGTCGCCTTGTTCGCCATTCAGCTCGGCAACATTCTCGACTACGCCGTACAAGTCCAGAACATCGACACCACCGGTGTGCCACCCACCGCCTCAGTGGTCACCGCCGTGGCGGAACGCGACGACGTGGTGATGCCGTCGCTCGACAGGGCGGCCGCCCTGGCCAATGCGCCGGATGGCCATCCAGACGCCGGCCTCTTCAAAGTGCCCCGAGTCATCGGATGACACCTTTCGGAACCCTTCGCGAGATCCGCGACGCCGTCCAGAGCGGTGCTCGACGGGCGGTCGATGTGTGCGAAGCGTCGCTCGCCACCATCGAATCGCGCGACCCGGCGCTGCACGCCTTCAACACCGTCGTGCGCGACCGCGCCCTGGCGCGTGCCGCCGCGATCGATCGCCATCCGTCGCGGTCAACCTTGCCCCTCGCCGGCGTACCGGTGGCGGTCAAGGACAACATCTGTACGAGCGGCGTGCGGACCACGGCGTCATCGAAAATTCTCGAGACCTTCGTCCCCCCCTACGACGCCACGGTGGTCCAGCGACTCGAGGCGGCCGGCGCCATCATCGTGGGCAAGGCGAACTGCGACGAGTTCGCGATGGGTTCGTCCACCGAGACGTCCGCATTCGGCCCCACGATGAATCCGTGGGACACGACGAAGATTCCTGGCGGGACCAGTGGCGGATCGGCGGTCGCGGTTGCCGCTGGGATGACGCCACTGGCCTTGGGCTCCGATACCGGTGGCTCGATTCGTCAGCCCGCGGCGCTGTGCGGCATTGTCGGCCTGAAGCCGACCTATGGACGCGTCTCCCGCTACGGGCTGCTCGCCCATGCGTCGTCGCTCGATCAGATCGGGCCGATGACGCGCACTGTGGACGATGCGGCGATCGCGTTGTCGGTGCTGGCCGGTCACGACGCGGCGGACGCCACCAGTGCACGGGCCGCCGTCGCCGACTATGCCTCGGCACTCACGGCCGACACGGCGTCGTTGACGATCGGGATTCCGCGGACATTGATCGATACCGGGGTCGATCCGGAAGTCGGCAAGGCGTTCTACGCGGCGCTCGACGTGCTCAGCGGGCACGGCGCCACCGTCATTGATATCGACCTGCCGCACGCCGGCGCCGCCATCCCCGTGTATTACCTGGTCTCCACAGCCGAAGCCAGTTCGAATCTGGCGCGGTACGACGGCGTCCGCTTCGGGTATCGCGCGCCCAGCGAGGCGGCGGGCCCGGGGGGCCGTATGCAGGACGATCTGAAGGCGATGTACGGGCGCACGCGCGCGCGCGGTTTCGGTCCCGAGGTCAAACGCCGCATCATGCTCGGCACCTACGTGCTGAGTGCGGGCTACTACGACGCCTACTACCTCAAAGCACAGAAGGTGCGCACGCTGATACGCCGCGACTACGAGCAGGCGTTCGCTCGCGTCGACGTGGTCGCCATGCCAACGAGCCCGACGGCGGCGTTCACCCTGGGCGAGAAGCTGTCCGATCCGTTGCAGATGTACCTCGCCGACATCTTTACCGTGAGCGCCAACCTGAGTGGCCTGCCCGCGATCAGCGTGCCGTGCGGCTTCACGACGTCGCAGCTCCCGATCGGCCTGCAGCTGACAGGGCGACTGTTCGACGAGGCAACGATTCTCCAGGCCGCGCACGTCTACGAGCGTCACACGTCATGGTGGACACACCACCCGCCGAGCCGGTAGCCCCGGCGCCCGACTGGACGACACTCAGCGACGAGCACCTGCTCGACATGCGGATGTGCGACCTGCCGGTCGCGTTGCACGGCACCGAGGTGGAAGCGCGAATTCAGCGCGTCGACGCCGAGCTTCAGGCGCGCGGCCTCACCCCTCCCCACTATTGGTTGTCGGATGAGTGGTTCAGTCCTGACGGCATCCCTGGCGTGGCCGTGCCGTTCTACCTGGCCCACCCTCGTCTTGCCCGCCTGGAGCTGGCGCAGATGCTCGAAGTGGAAGGGGGAGATGACGATACCTGCATGAAGATTCTTCGTCACGAAGCGGGACACGCGATCGACAACGCGTATCAACTACGTCGGCGCCCGACGCGGCGCCGTCTGTTTGGCAGTCCGGCGGTCGAGTATCCCGAGTACTACACGCCGAAGCCGTACAGCCGCAGCTTCGTCCAGCATCTCGACCACTGGTACGCTCAGAGCCACCCCGACGAAGACTTCGCCGAAACGTTCGCCGTGTGGCTCGACCCCTCTGCCCACTGGAGCACCCGGTACGCCGGCTGGCCCGCACATCGCAAGCTGGAATACATGGATCGGCTGATGCGTGATGTGGCGGCGCGGCCACCAGCCGTGGTGTCGAAGCGACAAATCGATCCGCTGCCGCGGTTGCGAAAGACACTGCGGGAGCACTATAAGAAAAAGCGTGAACACTACGGACTCGATCACCCGGATTTCTACGAGAGCGATCTCGGGAACATGTTCTCGAGCGCGCCCGAGTACGCCCGCAACCCGTCGGCCGCGAAGTTCCTCAGGAAGATTCGCAGGGAAGCGCGGGCCACTGTCGCCAGCTTTACCGACAGCTACCAGTACACGATCGAACAGTTGATCGCGAAGATCATCGAGCGATGCCGCGAGCTGAATCTGCGGCTCACCGACGCGGAAGACGTTACCAAAACGGATTTCATGGTCTTTCTGACGGTGCAAACCATGAACTACCTGCACAGCGGGCGGCATCGGGTCGCGCTATGAGTGTCAGCAAACTGCGGATCCTCGCCCTGGTCCACCGCCATCTGGTGCCGCCGGACGCCGTTCCTGAGGGCACGGATCTGGTGAGTGCTCCGTGGCGCACGGAGTTCGACGTGATCTCGACGCTGCGGGGCCTTGGCCACGACGTGCGGGCGCTGGGCGTCCACGACGACCTCGGCGACATCCGCCGCGCGTCCGAGGAGTGGAAGCCGCACATTGCCTTC
>CADEEX010000357.1 GCA_902826465.1 uncultured Acidobacteriota bacterium | reverse complement strand
TCCTCGCCTAGGCACGATCGATGACCTCCTCACACAGCCGGTAGTACTCGCTCGCGCCGGTGGAGTCTGGCGCAAACGTAAAGATGGATTCCTTGTAAGCCGGGCTTTCCTCGAGTCGCACGCTCTTGGTGATCACCGTCTTGAAGACCTTGCTGCCGAACACCTTCTGGATCTGGGCGCGGATATCGCGCGCCAGCGCGGTGCGTTTGTCGTGCATGGTGATGACCACGCCGAGAATTCGCAGCGCCGGGTTCGGGCGCTGTCTGACCTTTTCGATCGTTTCGAGCAGGTCGTCTGTACCCTCGAGGGCGAAATACGACGACTGGATCGGAATCAGGAGATGCGTGGCCGCCACCAGCGCGTTCACGGTCAGCAGCCCGAGGGTGGGGGGGCAATCGATCACCACCTGCGGGTACTCCGCCAGCAGCGGCTCGAGCTTGTCCTTGAGCCTGAAGTGTGCGTCCATCTCCCCCACCAGCTTGGCCTCGAGTTTGGCCAGGGCAATCCGCGACGGCGCGATCGAGAGATTCTCCATGCTCGACGGCAGAATCACGTCCTGCAGCTTCACCGACGGCTCGGCAATGGCGTCGTAGATGCTGAGCGACACCTGCCGCACGTCGAGGTACGACATGGTGCTGTTCGCTTGCGGGTCGAGGTCGATAAGAAGGGTCCGCTTGCCGCGCATGGCGAGCGCCGCGGCCAGGTTGATGGCGGTAGTGGTCTTACCCACACCGCCCTTCTGGTTGGCGATGGCAACGATCACGAGTGTTTGGATTCTACGATCGAACGCCGGGAAAGCGTGCGCGAAACCGCTCGCTACATCTTGTATTTGCCAAGTTCGTCCGGATCGAGGTTCTCGAGCCACTGCTGGAGGCGCTCGGTGTCGGGCTTGTCAGGCCCCATGTCGAACGGCTTGGCGTTGTCGATGACGGCCTCTTCGACGAAGATCGGCGCGCGCGTGCGCAAGGCCAGCGCAATGGCATCGCTCGGTCGCGCATCGATGGCGTGCGTTTCTCCGGCGACAAGCACATAGATGACGGCAAAGAACGTATTCTCCTGGAGATCGGACACCAGGATGCGTTGCACCTGACCATTCAGGTTCTGAATGATGTTCTTCAGCAGGTCGTGCGTCATCGGTCGTGGCGTGGACACGTTTTCGATCTGCAGCGCGATGGCATTGGCTTCGAAGATGCCGACCCAGATCGGCAGCACCCGCTGGCCGTCTTTGTCGCGGAGGATCACGATCGGCGTATTGGTGATCGGGTCGACCATCAGCCCCTTGATCGTCATCTCAATCTGCATGCGCGACCGCCTTTCCCCAGACGCTGTATGCGCCGGCGCGCTCAATCCTGACCGGCATCAGCCGTCCGATCCATTCGGCGTGTCCCGGCAGGTTGACGACGAGGTTCTGTGAGGTGCGGCCGGACACCTCGCTCTCGCGTCGTCGACTCGCGGAGTCGACGAGGATCTCGACCGTGGTGCCGACGAGCCGCGCGTTGAGCGCGGTCTGAATGTCGCGCTGGCGCGCCTGAAGTTCGATGATGCGCCGGCTCTTTTCCTCTTCAGTGACCTCGTCTGGGTAACGCTTCTCCGCTAGCGTGTTCGGGCGCGGCGAGTACTTGAACGAGAACATGCTGATGAACTGGGCCTGCTCTGTCAGCGAGAGCGTGTCTTCGAAATCGGCAGCGGTCTCACCAGGGAAGCCGACGATCATGTCGGTCGACAAAGACACGTCAGGGAGCATCTCACGAATCCTGGCGATCAGATCGAGATAGCTCTCCCTGGTGTAGCGGCGTCGCATGGCGGCAAGGACGCGCGTGGAGCCGGACTGCACCGGCAGGTGAAGATGGCGGCACACTTTGGGAAGACGGCGCATTGCGTCGAGAAAGCGATCCGAGGCGTATCGGGGGTGCGGACTCGCGAACCGGATGCGCTCGATGCCTGGTATCTCGTGGACAGCCTCGAGGAGGCCCGTGAAATCGCATCCGGCCTCGTCGGGTGCGTCGTAGTGGTTGACGATCTGGCCAAGCAGCTGCACTTCCTTGCGGCCGCTGTCTGCGGCTTCGCGCACCTCGGCCAGGATGTCGGCCTTGGCGCGCATGCGCTCGTTGCCTCGCGTGTAGGGCACGACGCAGAAGCTGCAGAACTCATTGCACCCTTCAATGATGGTGACGTACGCCTTGGCGGGGTCGTTGCGCCGGGTGATGCCCAGGGGGAATGTGACGTCGTCGTACGGGTTCAGGTCGATGGCCGGAAACCGTTCGCGCGCGGGACGGCTCGCGGCCTGCTCGACGAGCATCGGCAGTCGTTTGATGGCCTGGGTTCCAATGATCACGTCGGCCACGCCGGGAGACCGCTTGCGCAGCGCCTCTCCTTCCTGTTGGGCGACGCAGCCGGCGATGGCGACGACAGGGTCGTGGCCGTATTCGGCCGCCAGGACTCGCAGTTCTCCGAGCCGCGTGTACAGCTTGTCTTCCGCGTGCTCGCGCACGCTGCAGGTGTTGATGACGACCACGTCGGCTTCGCCGGCATCGTCGGTGGCTTCAAAGCCAGCTTGTTCCAGCAGTCCCGCCATCCGCTCGGAGTCGTGGACGTTCATCTGGCAGCCGTAGGTTTCGATCAGGTACTTGCGGGCCATTCAGCGGCCCCCCTTCTGTGGCTTGCGTGGTGCGCGAGCGGCGGCCGCGCCCTGGGGACTTTCGCTTTCGCCTTTTGGTTTCGTTTCGCCTTTCGCTTTCGCCCTGCGAGACTCCAGCATTTCCTCGGCCGTGCGCTGCAGCCCGGCCGACACGGTGTCTCCGCCGAGCATGCGGGCCAGCTCCCCTGCGCGCTGACCCTCCGCGAGACGAATCACGGTCGTTGAGGTCCGGCCGTCTGTCACGGCCTTGGCGATCTGGAAATGACTGTCGGCGTAGGCAGCGATCTGCGGCTGGTGCGTGATGCAGAGGACCTGAAATGCGGAGCCGAGCGTCCGCAGTTTGCGGCCGACGACGTCGGCCACGCGGCCGCCGATACCCGCATCAACCTCGTCGAAAATCAGACCAGGCGCCGCCGGACTCGGCCGGCGGTCGCCTTCGGCCGTGTAGCCATGACGCGAGGTGGCCAACAAGGTCTTGAGGGCCAGCATGACGCGCGAGAGCTCGCCGCCGGACACGATCCGCGCCAGTGGGCGGAGTTCCTCGCCCGGGTTTGGAGACAGGAAGAACTCCGCCTGGTCGAGGCCGGAGGCTGTCCACTGTGCCTCGTTCGCCGAGGTCGTGAGCCGCACGTCGACGCGGGTGCCAGCCATGGCGAGTTCGCCCAGCTCGCCCTCGATCGCGCGGGCGAGCAGCCCGGCGTGCTGGTGGCGAGTGGCACTCACCTGCCTCGCCAATGCCGCAAAGGCGCTGCGTGTCAGGACCAGGTCCTGCTCGAGTGCGGGCACTTTGGCGTCGCCGTGCTCGATATCGTCCAGCTCCCGCCGAAGCGTGTCGCGGCGGCTGATGGCGTCGGCCAGCGTGGGTCCGTACTTCTTCTTCAGCTTTTCGAGCAGCGCCAGACGGGTTTCAACCTCTTGCAGTCGCTCGGGCGACGCGTCGATGGTGTCGACGTATCGGCGGAGGAACAGGGCGAGATCGTCAAGGTGTGACTTGATGGTGGCGCGGGAGTCCAGATATGGCTGGAACGCGGCATCGATCGACGCGAGCTCGCCGACCTTCTTCCACACCCCGCCGAGCAGCGCGAGCGCCGAATCGTCGCGGTCGTAGAGGGCGCCGAAGGCGTCTTCGCAGAGGTGGGTCATGCGCTCCGCACTGGCCAGCACCTGTCGCGTCGTAGCCAGTTCGTCGTCTTCGCCAGGCAGCAATGCGGCACGTTCGAGCTCGTCGAGCTGATAGCGCAGGAGGTCTTCGCGCGCCCCTCGGTCCTGCAGCGCGCGTCGGGCTGCTGCCAACCGAGCCTCGGCGTCCTTGTATCGTGCGAAGTGGGCGGTGAGGTCCGTCAGGGAGGCGGCATGGCCGGCGAACAGGTCCAGCGTGCCGAGGTGTGTTGAGGGATCAAGCAGTGTCTGATGCTCGTGCTGACCGTGTAGTTCGATGAGTCGCGACGACAGGTCCTTGAGCGCGCCCGCGGTGGTGAGTTCGCCGTTGACGAAGGCGCGGCTCCGGCCCTGCGCGGTAATCTCGCGACGTACCAGGAATTCGTCGCCGCCGCTTTCGAAGATGGCCTCGATTGTCGCGTTTTCTTCGCCCGTGCGTACGAGATCGCCAGACGCGCGCCCGCCGAGAAGCAGACCGACCGCTTCGACCAGAATGGACTTTCCCGCGCCGGTTTCGCCTTTGAGGATGTTCAGCCCGGGGCCGAACTCGACCTCGACTGCATCGATGACCGCGAGCCGTCGGATCCTGAGAAAACGGAGCATCGAAAGGAAGAGAACTCCAATCCTAGCATAGGTTTGACAGCGATTTTCACGCCATGCTACAGTTCTGCACAACCTTGGACCGTGGGCTTTCGCCTGCGACGCGCCTGTCTTCAGAGCGGCGCACCCATTCGATTGGCGGAGGGCAGCTTGCGCACGCTTGGAAGCCCGTTCCTGGCCCTGCTTCAGCAGGACCCGGGTGGTGCCTCACCTGTTGGCGGCACCGAACCGACGAATCTATTCAACATTGTGACGAACGCGACGCCGATATCGGCGGGCGTGATTCTTCTCCTAGGACTCCTGTCGGTCGCGTCCTGGAGCATCATCCTCTACAAGATCTGGGTGTTCCGGCGGTCCGAGAAGCAGTCAGTCAGCTTTCTCGACGTCTTTCGACGCAGTAGCAAGTTCTCCGAGGTGCAGGCCGTATGCCGCTCCCTCGGAGAGAGTCCGCTTGTCGGCCTCTTTCAGGCTGGGTATACGGAGCTGACGGCTCAACTGCGTCAGGGCGCGTCTGCCGACGTGGTCGACGCGGCTGCGGGCGCCAATCCGAAAACCGGCGCGGCGCGTCCAACCCTCCAGC
>CADEEX010000356.1 GCA_902826465.1 uncultured Acidobacteriota bacterium | reverse complement strand
CGGCCGGAGCCGACTTGAGCAGGATCTTCTGTGAACGCCAGTTATTGATCTCGGCCGTGTAGATCACGTTGGGATCGCGGCAATCCATCTGGTGGATGGTCGCGAACTCACCCGGCGCCTTGCCGGCTTTGCCGAACTTGCCGATGATCGTCCCGTCGAGCTCGGTCTTGTAGACCTCACCGGTGATCTCGGCGCCCGCAGCCGGTGCGCTGTCCTGCCACGAGTTCGACACGTAGAGGTACTGTTTGCCTGGGTTCTTCGGTCCGGGACCGCCGGACACGCACACCGCCCATGGGTTGCCCATGTTCGGATAGTTGGCCTTCCAGTTCAGGTCGTTGTCGAGCACCTGGACGCGTGCGTTGCCGCGATCGCCCACGTAGACGTTGCCCTGGAAGTCGGTGGCGAGCGAATGCGGCGTGTTGAACTGGAGGTTGCCGCTACCGCGCGTGCCAACGGCCTTCACGAATCGACCGGTTTTGTCGTACTTCACCACGCGACCATCGCTGTAGCCGTCCGGCACGAAGATGTTGCCCTGCTGGTCCCAGGCGATGTCGGTCTGGCGGCCAAAACGGTATTTCTCGTTGCGGCCGTGGAACGCGCCGCCGCCAGGCATGTTGCCGATCGCGAACACCGGATCCATCCGGCGGCCAATCGTCATCAGGATGCGCCCTTCCGGGCTGAACTTGACCATCGTGTCGCTGCCTTCGTCGACCACCCAGATGTTGTCCTGTGCATCGACGCGGACCGAGTGCGCGAACGACGCACCGTAGTTGCCGCGGCCAATCTCACGGACGAATGTGCCATTGGGCGCGTACTGGAACAGCCGCGTCTCGTAGGCGCGGTGATAGATGTAGATGTTGCCCTTCGAGTCGGTCGAGATCCCCATGTTCTCGCCGGTGTAGATGCCGGGAGGGTTCTTGAAGAAGTTCGGGACCGGTTCGTGCGGGATCACCGGCACATTGGTAGCCGTGGCCTTGCTCTGCGCGGACAGCGGCTGCGTGGGTGACCACACCAACGCCAGCGCACCAGCCAGCGCGAGGGCCGTAAAGGAACAGGTAAAACAACGCTTCATTGCACCAGCCTCCGAGGACAATGACGAAAGCTCCAGGATGGGAGCCTGCGGCAATCTATACGAGTGGGACCGCCAGTTCAAGCAACGTTCTCAGCCACTTCTGCCATTTACACAAGAATGCCGTTCTGCCAGTATTCGCCCGCCATGAAGACCACCCTCGCCCTTCTCGCACTGTTTGGCACTGCCGCCATGGCCGCGATGCAGACCTCGCCGGCCGGCGTGATCCGGATCGCGACCCTGTCCACCGCGCCCTCGAGGATCACCGGAGGCGACGTGCTGGTCCAGGTCGTGCTGCCTGACGAGGTGGCGCCAGCCTCCTTGAAGGTCACCGCTGGCGGGCGGGACGTGAGCGGCGCATTCCGCCGGAAGGGCGAGTCTCGCGTGATGGAAGGGGTCGTCACTGGCCTCCCGCTTGGCAACAGCGCCATCGAGGCTGTTGCCGATCGCGGCAGGGGGCGCCTCGACGTCACCAACTATCCAGCCACCGGGCCAGTCATCTCCGGACCGTGGCAGCAGCCCTACATCTGCCAGACGGACGCCTTCAAGCTGCCCGACGGCACGACCCTGGGGCCACCGATCGACGCCAACTGCTCGGCGCGCACCGTGGTGCAGTACGTCTACAAGTCGACGACCACGCCCAAGGATGCCCCCGGCGCCGACGACCCGCGTGATGCGACCGCGAGACGCGCACTGCCGCCGTGGTACACGCCGCTCGCGGACCCGTCACGTCTGCCGGCCGACGTCGCGACCACCACCACAACCAGTGGCGTCATCGTGCCGTTCATCGTGCGCGTCGAAACGGGCACGATGAACCGCGGCATCTATCAGAACGCCATCCTGTTCGACCCGACAACCGATCAGGCGCCCACCCCGTTTGCGCCGCCGCGTGGCTGGAATCGCAAGCTGCTGGCCGTGCATGGTAGCGGCTGCCCGAGCGGCTGGTATATCCAGGGCGCGGCGCTCGGCGTGAGCGTCCTCGCCGACGAATCACGGCTGGCGCAGGGTTACGCGGTCTTCAACAACACGCTGAACCATCCGACCAACAGCTGCAACGCGTTTCTGGCCGGTGAAACCACGATGATGGGGAAGGAACACTTCATCGAGACCTTCGGCGTGCCGCGCTACACCATTTCGTACGGCGGATCCGGCGGGGCGTACACCAGCCTGCAGGTGGCCGACGCCTTTCCCGGCCTGATCGACGGCGTCGAGATTCGCGCCACGTTCCCGGATGCCCTCGCCATTGCGATGTCAGGTTCTGACGCTCATCTGCTCACCCACTATTTCGCGACAACGAACCCCGGCGGGTTCACCGAAGCGCAACAGGTCGCGGTCAGTGGCTACCACGGTATGAAGGCGTTCATCGACGCTGCCAACCAGTCGCAGCGGACCGATCCGGTGCAGAACCGCGCCGACATCGAGGGCTATCAGGCCGCGCGGTGGAATGCCGCGGTACCTGCGGCCATGCACTACGACGCCACGAAGAACCCGTCAGGCGCGCGCCCGACGGTATTCGATGCCGCGAAGAACGTGTACGGCGTCAACCCCGCGACCGGCGCAGCGCTCCGACCGTTCGACAACGTCGGCGTGCAGTACGGCCTCGACGCGCTCAACAGCGGAGCGATCACCGTGCGGCAGTTTCTCGACCTCAACGAACGGGTCGGCGGGCTCGATCAGGACGCCAACTACGCGTCGGCCCGCTCTGTCGGTGACGCCGGGGCGATCCGTCGCGCCTATCAGGCCGGACTGATGCTCGGCGCCAATGGCGGGCTGACCTCGATTCCGATCTTCGACAACGCCACCTCGAACGAAACGGGCGGCTATCACTACGGCTGGTTCCACTTTGCGCTACGCGAGCGCCTTCGCAAGGCGAACGGCGGCAGTTCGGACAGCATGGCGATGTGGCGCGCCGTATCCGGTAGCCGCGGGCGTGAACTGTTCGACCAATGGATGGATGCGATCGCCGCAGACACCTCGAACGGGCCCGCACGCGCGAAGATGGTACGAAACAGGCCCAAAGCACTCGTCGACGGCTGCTACGACAGTTCGACACCGCCGGTCTTCATCGCCGACGCGCTGCCGTTCACCAGCAAACCAGTCTCGAAGTGCAGCGAACTCTACCCGGTCTACTCGAGCCCGCGTCTGGTCGCCGGTGGACCACTCGCCGCCGATGCCCTGAAGTGTCAGGTCAAGCCGGTGGGCGCGAACGACTACAAAGTGCCGCTCACAGCGGCCGAGCTGGCGAAGCCCAAGGCGATCTTCCCTGGTGGTGTCTGCGACTGGACCAGGGCGGGGGTCGAGCAGACGCCGGTGGTGCCATGGGCGTCGTTCGGTCCGTCGCCGGTCAACCAGGTGTACGAGCCGGCGCGCGCGGCCGGAGGTTCTCGCTAGAAGGGCGCTAGTTGTTTGCGGCGTGCACCAGGCGCCCGCTGATATCCAGATACGCTGGCCCTGGAATGATGACGCACAACGGCGTGCCGTCAGCCATCCGGACCGCGTAAATGACATCCGGACGCTCGGCGAATTCGCGCACCGACCGGCTCGGGCCACGCAGCAGACGGATGTCGAAATGGTAGGCGCGCGACGCACGCGGCACCGCCATCAGCGATCGATAGCGCGCGGCGTCGGCTTCCACGGCCTGATAGGGATTCCCGGAGACGACGATCGGGAAACCACTGCGTTCGGCCTCCTGCGCCGCCCATTCCACCGCCTGCAGCACGCTGTTGCCCCAATAGTCCATGTCGTACTGCGCGAGCGCAGCGCGCGGCCCGCCCGACAGTGGACTGAAGTAGACGATCTGGTTGGGATGATTGCGTAACTGGAAGCTCACGGGTTCGATCACACCGACGGCAAGCACGGCCGCGATGGCCAGACGCCACGAGTGGCGACGAACGTCAAGCGCCGCACTCCATCCAGCAGCCGCCAGCACCGTAATCGGCGCCAGAATGAACTCGAGGTGACGAATGCCGTCATACAGCGTCGCGTCGCGGACAATCGCGGCGGCCACCGGGGCCAGTGTAAACGCCACGAGTCCAAGGCCGCCAGCCCGGGCCCGCTCTCCGCGACGCCACGCCATCCACGACAGCACGAGCCCGACCAGCACAATCGGCGGCAGCGTCATGAACAACCACTGCGGCACGTACGACCAGGGCACACCGCCAGCCCCGAGATCCTGCCCCGCGTACAGCACATCGAAGCCACGCGCCCAATCGAGACGGTTGGCAATACGAAACGCCTCGAGCGGTCGCAGGAACGGTGAGCCCTGGGCCCACGGCCAGAACACCGTGCCGAGCGGAATCGCCACAATCGTCATCACTGCGACTTTGAGGGCGGTCGACGTCACCACCGCCCAGCGGTCGGGACGCGGATAGCGGATCGCGGAGAGCAGCGCGAAACCAAGCAGACCCGTCGCCGCATACGCGACCAGCACGATGCCGAGCGGACGCACATTCAGCGACAGCGCGATCACCACGATCAGCGCGGCCACCCGCCTCCATGGCAGCGCGAACAACCACGGTGCCGTGGTGAGTGTGAAGTAGAGCGTGGCCATCGACAGCGCCGCAAACGGCACGTCTTTGGGATTGTTCATCGCGTCGCCGAAGAACCGTGGCGACACCGTCAGGAACAACGCCGCCAGCCAGCCTGCACGAATGCCAAAGAGACGTCCGGCGGTGAGCCCGGTGAAGACGATCGCCGCCCAGCCGAACACGCTGGTGACCACGTGGCGCAGCACGTAGGTGTCGCCTGACACGCTCTTCTGAAGCGCCACGGACAGGAACTCGACCACGCCGCCGTACAGGTATTGGTTACCGAGCTCGGTATCGAACGCCGCCCGGGCAATCCGGCCGTGAAAGTAGTCCCAGATCTGCTCGCCGTAGTGCTGCTGAAAACGCTCGTCCCACGTGAAACCT
>CADEEX010000355.1 GCA_902826465.1 uncultured Acidobacteriota bacterium | reverse complement strand
AGCCGGTTTCAGCGATGGCCTGGAGAATCTCGAGCTGGCGCAAGTCCATGGATCGCCAGAATTGCAGAAACAGCGCGGCGCAGCAAGGAACCGCGTCAGCGGCCCGGCAGCAGCGTCGGCCTGGCTTCCGTCGCCCAGCCTTCGTCCCACGTCATCTTCGAACGCTTGCGTGTGCCTCGGCCGAGCCGTTCGAGCAGCGGTCGGTCGGAGGGAAACGTCTCGAACAGGTCGAACAGCACGTCGGCGAGTTGCGGCGCGCTCGAAAAGAGCAGCCCGTTCTCGCCGTGATGCACGCGTTCGGCGAGGCTGGCGCCGTAGTCGAGGGCGCAGACGGGAACCCCGGCGCCGAACATGTCGGCAATCTTCATCGGGATGTCGAGCCCAGACGACGAACGATGCAGACACAAGCCGATGTCGGCGCTCCCGACGACGCGAGGATACTCTTCGGGCTCGAGCCAGCGTGTCCGGAGCTGCACGCGCCTGAGCGGCAGGCCGGCAAACCGGCGCTCGAACGTGCGACGCCGCGCGCCGTCGCCCGTGACGAGGATCACGAGGTCGGTGAACCGGCGATCGCGGCCAGACGCCTCCCAGCCCCGGATGCGCTCCTCGAGCCGCATTGCCGCTTCGATGACCACGTCGAAGTCTTCGTCTTCGGTCCAACTGGTCGGACAGACGATCAATCCCGTGACCCCGAGCCTGACGCCCAGACGCCCGAACAGGGCCTGCCTGAATCGCTCGCGCTCCGGACGGTCGAGCGTGGTGAACATTGCCGCCGGCCGGTCGTAGAGGACGAACGCTTCCTTGACGCCGAATCGTGTTTCGAGAAACCTGGCCAGCCCGCGCGAGACGCACAGGTTGGCATCGACGCGCCTGGCATCGCGCCGCTCGTACCAGCGCGCCAGCCTGACGGCAGGGTTCCACCCGCCAAGGCGAAGTCGCAGTACGGTGTAGCCGAGATTGTGCCAGTCCGTCACGAAGCGGACGTCACGCTGCTTCAGCGTCCACCACGACACGGCGAGCGTAGGAAACGCCGGGGGATTCTGGGCAAGGACGAGGGTCGGTTTCGGCAGGATTCGCAGCTGCCGCCACAAACGGAAGGCGACCGTCAGTGTGTCAAACACCGCCACGAGGGCATAGGCCAGGCCGCTGTCCTGGCGCTGTCGCATGGTCGAGGGTGCGAAGCGATGTACGGAAATCTTCGGATCGTCTTCGATCGCCCGAGGCAACGGCGTGCCGGTGAACCCGACGAGATCGACGTCAACGCCGCTCGCCGCCAGCGCGCGCGCGTGGTACTGCATACGGGCGCTCCGGCCGAGATCGGCCAGCGCAAGAACGACGGCGCGCATGACGTGATGTTACCGCGAGAGCAAGCGAACCAGCGCATGCTCGTCGGCGCTCAACGCGTAAGGAGCAACCACCCGCTTCCGCGGACGACCGATCGTGACACCGTGCAGATAGGCGTCGACCACGAGTGGATGGATGTACGACTTCCGGCACACCGCCTTGGTGTTTCCGAGCGCCCTGGCCACCGACTCGATCGCCGTCGCCACCCGTCGCTTGCCGGCGGTCAGCGAACTCGCCGGTTCGGCGTCGGCCAGCGCCCGGGCCGCGAGGACGGTCCCGGCCCATGTGCGGAAATCCTTGGCGGTGAACTCACGGCCGCTGATCTGATTGATGTAGGCGTTCACGTCAGACGAGTCGATGGCGTGCTGGCTGCCATCTGCGTCCACGTATTGAAAGAGTTCCTGGCCGGGCAAGTCGCGACAGGCCTGGACGATGCGCACCAGGCGCCGATCGGCAAGGCCGATTTCATGCGCCACGCCGCTCTTGCCGCGGAACACGAAGCGCATGCCGCTGCCGTGGACCCGGGCATGCCCGTCCTGCATGGTGGTCAACCCGATCGAGCCATTGGCACGCGCGTACTCCTCGTTGCCGACGCGAATGAAGGTTTTCTCGAGCAGTTGCACGACCGTGGCCAGCACCTTCTCTCTCGGCAGCCCAGGGCGCGACATGTCGGCGTCGGTGTGCTTCCGCACGCGCGGCAGCGCCTCGGCGAACGACAGCATCCGTCCGTACTTCACCTCGTCGCGCACAGTGCGCCATAAGGCGTGATACCGGTACTGCAGCCGGCCGCGGACGTCGCGTCCCGTCGCCTGCAGGTGGCCGTTGGCGATGGGACAGATCCAGACCCCGGTCCACGCCGGTGGAATGACCAGGGCCTTGATGCGGGCAACGTCTTCCTGACTGGCGGCGCGGCCGTCAGGGCCGACATAGCGGAAACGATGCGTCGGACCAAGCCGGCGGATCCCGGGAAGCCGCCGGCAGTCGACATACCGCAGTCCCGCCGCTTTGGCAGAGGCGACGCCATCGGCGAGGGCCGCCGGATCGACACGCACCGCCGACGCGATGCGCGCCCGCCGCGCCCGCTCGCGCCGCTGCGCCGCGTCGAGTTTCTTCCAGCTGGCAGGAAGGCGCATCGTATCAGCCCGCCTTCGGCCACAGGCGTTCGCCCGTAATCAGTCGGATGCGGCGCTGCATGGTGAAGTACGACCAGGCCCACTCAGACATCACGGCGACGCGGTTGCGGAATCCGATTAACCAGAACACGTGCAGGAATACCCACATCAACCACGCCAGGAACCCGGCGATCTGAATACGGCCGAGGTCGACGACCGCCGCGGCCCGGCCGATCACGGCCATGTTGCCGTAGTCGCGATAGCGAAATGGTGTGGGCGGCTCCCGGCGAATGGCCCTGGTGATGTTGCGCGCGACATGGGCGCCGCCCTGCATCGCCACCTGCGCGACGCCAGGCAGCCAGCGCCCATCCTGCTGCAGCGCACACACATCGCCCACCACATACACGTCGGGATACCCAGGCACGGCCAGCGTGGGCTCGGAGAGGACGCGTCCGGCTCGATCGAGCGGCACGCCGAGCGACGTCACCACCGGTGACGCGGCGACGCCCGCCGCCCACAGCACCGTTTGCGCGGCGATCCGTTCGTCGCCCACCTTGACCCCGTCGGCGTCGACCACCGTCACCACCGCATTGGTACGTACTTCGACGCCGAGGCGCTCGAGCGCCGCGCGCGCCTTGTCGCGGAGCGCCTGCGGAAACGCCCCGAGCACATGCGGCCCGCCCTCGAGGAGAAGAATCCGAGCCGACTCCGGCTTGATGCTGCGGAAGTCCTGCCGCAGCGACTGACGCGCAATCTCGATGAGCGCCCCGGCCAGCTCCACGCCGGTCGGACCGGCGCCGACGAGCACGAACGTCAGCAGCCGGCGGCGACGCGCCTCGTCCGTCTCCCGCTCGGCCGCTTCGAACGCCAGCAACACCTGCCGCCGCATTTCGAGCGCATCGTCCAGCGTCTTGAGCCCGGGTGCACGCGCGGCCCACTCGGCATGCCCGAAGTACGCATGCGCCGCACCAGTGGCCACAATGAGATAGTCGTACGAGAGTGCTTCTTCCGCATCGCCGGTGGCCGCCGCGTTCAACACCACACGCTTGCCTGCCGCGTCGATGCGATGCACGTCGGCCAGTAACACCTTGACGTTACGCTGACGGCGTAACACCCAGCGGATGGGCGACGCGACATCGCCGGGCGACAGCGCCGCCGTCGCCACCTGATACAGCAGTGGTTGAAACAGATGGTAGTTGTGACGATCGAGCAACGTCACGCGAACGGGCGCGCGCTTGAGTGCGCGCGCCGCGAACAATCCGCCGAATCCTCCACCGAGGATCACGACATGTGGCAGCGCGCTCATGTAGGGGATAATACCTGAGCCCATGACAACCCCGGTGAGCACACAGAAGCGCAAGGCCGCGCTCGGCGGTCCGGAGTCGGTGGTCGAGACCGCCTGCCCGCTCGATTGTCCCGATGCCTGCAGCATGTCGGTCACGGTGAAGCACGGCACGCTGCTGACACTCGACGGATCGAACAGGAATCCGGTGACGGACGGATTCATCTGCGCCAAGGTCAGAAAATTCGGCGAGCGTGTCTATGGCGCCGACCGCCTGCTCTATCCGGCCATTCGCAAGGGACGCAAAGGCGACGGCACGTTCGAGCGCGCATCGTGGGACGATGCGCTGGCGCTCATCGTCGAGAAGATGGAGCAGGCCAGAGCCACGTTCGGCGGCGAGTCGATCCTCCCTTACTCGTACGGCGGATCGAACGGGTTGATGACCCAGGACAACCTCGACGCCACGCTGTGGCGGCGCCTCGGCACGTCGCGCCTGGCCCGCACCGTGTGCGCGGCGCCGACCGGCGCGGCCAACATGGCGCTCTACGGCAAGATGCCGTCGGTCACCTATCAGGACTATCCCGACGCGCAACTCATCATCCTCTGGGGCGTCAATCCAAACGCCTCGGGAATTCATCTGATTCCGTACGTGCGCGAAGCACAGAAGCGCGGCGCGAAGCTGATCGTCATCGACCCGCGTTCAACCGCGACGGGCCGTGCTGCCGACATTCACCTCGCGGTGAAGCCCGGCACCGACGTCGCGGTCGCGCTCGCGTTCCATCGCTACCTGTTCACGAACGGCCTCGCCGATGAGGCGTTCCTCGCTGCGCATACGCGCAACGCCGAACGGCTGCGTGAACGGGCCGAGGAATGGACGATTACTCGCGCGGCCGAGGTCGCCGGCATCGACCCGGCGCTACTTGAGCGCGCCATCGAGATGTATGCCACCTCGTCGCCGGCGCTCATTCGCTGCGGCTGGGGGCTCGAGCGCAATCGTAACGGCGGCAACGCCGCGCTCGCCGTGCTGGCGCTACCGGCAGTGGCCGGTAAGTTCCGTGTGCGCGGTGGTGGCTACTCCATGAGCAACTCGGCATCGTGGGGCATCACCCGGCCGTGGATCAATGCGCCGGAACCAGACACCCGCATCATCAACATGAACCAGCTGGGTCGCGTGCTCACCGAGCCGCAGGATCCGCCGGTGAAGGTGCTGTTCGTCTACAACTGCAATCCGGCGGCAACGGTGCCCGACCAGC
>CADEEX010000354.1 GCA_902826465.1 uncultured Acidobacteriota bacterium | reverse complement strand
TCCTTTTCGACCGGCGCTTCGCCCGTGGTCGCATGTCACCATTGCTCGCTGCCGCCTTCTTCTTCATGCCTGCACTCCCCCTCCGGACTCGGACGGCGGGAGCTTACTACAGGGCGCGGTGCACTGGGGCCGCGTCGACAGCGGCGAACGTAATCCGGAACGGCCAGTACTTCGACCCTTCGCGGTCGATGTGCGTCGTGCCTGAGGGTGGCACCAGACTGACCGTCGCGCGCCTGGCAGCGGGACAAAAACCTCTTAACAGGCGCCAGCCACCGCTTTACACTTTCTGCGGCGGGGCGATAACGGGATCACGGTGGAAATGGCTTCCCTTTACGAGCGAGCGGGCGTGGTGTTTCTCGCGGCACTGTCGCGGCCCGAGGCCGAGCGCGACGCGTTCCTGGTCGAGGCGTGCCAGGGGGACGAGGAGCTGCTTCGGGAAGTGGCGTCGCTCCTGCTATTTCACCAGGATGAACCGGCGGACGCGACCGACCCGTTTGCGGTACGGCGGGACTTTGCCGCCGGCGAGGTGTTCGCCGGCCGCTACCGCATGATCGCGCGCATCGGCCGCGGCGGCATGGGCGACGTGTGGCGCGCTGACGACCTGGTGCTCGAGGCACCGGTCGCGCTCAAGTTGGTGCACGCCGCAAGTCCGTCAGACCGCAGCCGCCTCCTCCGCGAGGTCCGACTCGCGCGGCAGATCACGCATCCGGCGGTGTGCCGGGTCTTCGACGTCGGTGAGAAGGGCGAGACGATCTTCTTCTCGATGGAGTTCGTGCGGGGAGAGGACCTTGCGACGCTGCTGAGGCGCACGGGCCGCCTGACGTCGGAGCGCGTCGTCGCCATCGCCCACCGTCTGTGTGCCGGACTGGCAGCGGCGCATGCCGAGGGTGTGCTGCATCGAGACCTCAAGCCGGCCAACGTGCTGGTCGATCAGGACGGACGGGTCCGGATCACGGACTTTGGCATTGCCATCACGACGGGTGACACGGCCCCCCATGTGATCATCGGCACGCTCGGGTACATGGCGCCGGAGCAACTCGAGGCCGGCGCCCCCGTCACGGAGCGCACCGACGTCTACGCCCTCGGTGTCGTGCTGTTTGAGCTCGTCACCGGGCAGCCGTATCACTCGGTGCGACCGGAAGACGCGGCGCGACTCTCCGTCCTCGCCCCAGGGATCCACCCTCAGCTCGAACGCATCGTCCTGAAGGCGGTCAACCGCGACCCCCGCGACAGACCGGCGACGGCCCTCGAGATGGCGGCGGCGCTGCCGGCCATCGACACGGCGGAGCGCAGCGGCGGGATCGCCGCGCTCTCGAGACACGGCCGTCGCTGGACACCCGCGTGGCTGGCTGGCGCCGCGATCGTCGTCGGCCTGGCCGCGACAACCGCGTTCGTCGCCTGGACCCGCCCCGGCGCACCCGCGCTGACGGCCCGCGACACGATCATCCTGGCGGACTTCCTCAACACAACCGGCGATCCGGTGTTCGACAGCACCCTGAAGATCGCCCTGGCCGTCGCCCTGGAACAATCGCCGTTCCTGAAAGTGTTTCCGGACGAGCGCGCGCACGAGGAACTGGTGCTCATGAAGCGCCCGGCCAACGAGGGCATTACTCGGACCCTCGCACGGGAGATTGCACGGCGCGAAGGGCTCAAGGCGCTCGTCGCAGGGGCCATCACCAGTCTTGGCCGGCACTATGTCGTCTCCCTGGAGGCGGTGAACGCGGAAACGAGCGACGTGATGGCGCGCGAGCAGGTGGAGGCAGCCAGCAAGGAAGAGGTGCTGTCTTCATTGGGGGCGGCCATTTCGGCACTTCGACGAAAACTCGGCGAGTCGCTCAGCCTGGTCGAGCGCTTCGACGTGCCGCTGGCGCAGGCCACGACTCCCTCGCTGGAGGCCTTGCAGGCGTACACGAGAGCCCTCGAGCAAGGCCGTGTCAACCCGAGCCTTGACGGAATCGCGCACCTCAAGCGGGCGGTTGAACTGGACCCGCACTTTGCGCTTGCCATGGCGCAACTGTCTTATACCTACACCAACACCGGCCAACCGGCGCTCGCGTCGGAGTGGGCGCGCCAGGCTTTCGATCTCCGGGATCGCGTCAGCGAGCGGGAGCGATATTTCATCTCGTGGCGGTACTACCGCGACGCCACGCAGGCGTACGACAGCGGGCTCGAGCTTTCGCGATCCTGGGCGGCCGCGTATCCGAGAGATGCGTTCGCGTTCAACACGCTCGGCAGGGCGGCGTTGGCTCTCGGACAGTATCCACAAGCGATTGGGCCCCTTCGGGAGTCCATTCGACTCGATCGGGGGTTGGACGCTCCGGTGTGGAATCTCATGGCGACGCTCACCGCGCTGAACCAGTTCGATGCCTCGAGGACAGTGCTCAGCGAGTCGCGCGCCGCCGGGATCGAGCACATCGCCGTTCGCCGTGAGGCCTACGTCCTCGCCTTTGTCGACAACGACGCCGCGGGCATGACGCGCGAGCGGGACGCCGCTCTCGCGACACCGGAAGGACCGTCCGCCTCCCACTGGCAGGCACGCGTATCGGCGTTTGGCGGTCGCCTCGAGGACGCCCATCGAGAGTTTCGGCGCAGTGTGGCGGCGACGAGCCAGGCACACTTCACCGAGTTGTCGGGACTGTACGGCGCGCAAGACGCCGTGTCCCACGCGGTCGTCGGGCAATGTACGGAGGCGCGCGACGAGGCGCTCGCGGCGATCGATCGAAGCCGCGACAATTACACGCTCGAATCGGCGGGCCGGGCGCTGGCCTGGTGCGGCGCGACCGCGGACGCAGAAAGCCTGTCGCGCGAACTGACCCGACGCTACCCCGAGGCGATCCTGACCACTCAGATCATCGTGCCCGTGATCGCTGCGCAGATCGCCCTCAGGGCGAAACAACCGGCCCGTGCGCTCGCGCTGCTCGAACCGGTGACGCGATTCGACCACGCCCCTGCCGCCGAATTCTGGCCGGCGTACCTGCGCGGAGAGGCGCAGTGGCAGCTCGGACGCCATGCCGAGGCCGCCAGCGCGTACCGCATCATCGACCATCGTGGGGAATCGCCCGACTCGCCGCTGTATCCCCTGGCGCATCTCGGCCTCGCCCGCGCACTCGCATCCGCCGGCGACCGTGGCGGCGCCATCGAGGCGTACCTCGCGTTCGTTGCCATGTGGAGCGACGCCGACCCGGAGCGCCAGCCGCTCAAAGACGCGCTGCTTGAGGTGTCCCGTCTACAGCGCGAGGCGCGGTAGCAGCGCTCGAAGTTCAGTGTCGGTCTCTGGTCCACTATTTCACTCGCTTGACAGATCCGGCGGACGCACCAGACAATCGCTGTCTACCCGCGTGATGTTGTCCCTCACCTCCTGCTGTCGTCTCTCCAGCCCGTGCGCCGCATGTCGGTGCGCGTGTATGCAGCCGACGACCGGCTGGTGAGTGAGACCCGCTCCTTCTCGTAAGCTGCTCTCCTCCCACTCCCACGCCCCGTCGCTCGGCTGATCCGTTTCCAGAGGTTCAGGCTTGGTTCGTCGTGCGCGCCTGACGGCTGCCGCACGGCCTTGATGGGTCCGGTCATGCCACCGGCCAGGGAGTTTCGATGTCTCGCAGGTTGTACACGCTCGTCGCCATGATCGCCGTGGCTCTGTTCCCGGTGCTCACCTCCGCTCAGGACACCACCACCGCCAGCGTCGCTGGCCTCGTCCGCGACTCCACCGGCGGCGCCTTGCCAGGCGCGCTGGTCAAGGTGATCAGCGAAGAAACCAACGCCACGGCGGAGGTTGTGACCGACGAGCGTGGTGGGTATCGAGCGGCGGCGCTGCCGATTGGCCGCTACCGCGTCGAGGCCAGCATCGAAGGATTCGAGACCGCGGCGCGGCAGGTGGCGCTCGCGGCGGGCCAGGAAGCGAATGCCGACCTCACCTTGAATCCGTCGCTCAGTGAATCGGTCGTCGTCACCGCACGTCGCAGCGAGGAAGTGGCGCAGGAGGTACCGATTCCGGTGTCGGTGATCCGCGGCGACCTCGTCGCCGACGCGGGCGCGTTCAACGTCAACCGCCTGAAGGAAATGCTGCCGACGGTGCAGTTCTACTCGACTAACCCGCGCAACTCGTCGATCAACATCCGCGGCCTCGGCGCTCCATTCGGCCTCACCAACGACGGCATCGAACCCGGCGTCGGCCTCTACATCGACGGCGTCTTCTTCGCGCGCCCCGCCGCCGCAACGATGGACTTCCTCGACGTCGAGCAGGTGGAAGTGCTGCGCGGACCGCAGGGCACGCTGTTCGGGAAGAACACGACGGCTGGCGCCATCAACGTGACCACGCGCAAGCCAAGCTTCACGCCGGCCAGCGAAGTGGAACTGAACTACGGCAACATCGGCTTCGTGCAGGCCAAGGCGTCCATCACCGGCCCGGTGGTCAAGAACGTGGCGGCCCGCGTGTCGTTCTCGGGCACACAGCGCGACGGTGTGCTCCTCAATACGCGCACCGGCGACGATGCCAACGATCTGAATAACTGGGGACTTCGTGGCCAGGTGCTGTTCGCGCCGTCAGATGTGATTGCCGTGACGCTGGCGGTCGACCACACGCAGCAGCGCCCCAGGGGTTACACGCAGGTGGTGGCTGGCGTGACGCCAACGCTGCGCAACGCCAACCGGCAGTACGCCGCGATTGCCGCCGACCTCAACTACACGCCACCGAGCTTCAATGCCTTCGACCGTCTCACCGATGTGGACACGGCGTTGCGTTCGTATCAGGACCTTGGCGGCACGGCGCTGAACATCGACTGGAAGCTTGGCAAAGGGCGGCTGACCTCGACCTCTGCGTACCGCTACTGGGACTGGAAGCCGTCGAACGACCGCGACTTCATCGGCTTGCCGATCACGACCGTGTCGGCGGCGCCGTCGTATCAGAGTCAGTGGACGCAGGAAATGCGCTGGGCCGGCGACATTCTGCCGCAGCTGAATCTCGTTGCCGGCGGCTTCTACTTCCGTCAGGACCTCGACTCCGATCCAT
>CADEEX010000353.1 GCA_902826465.1 uncultured Acidobacteriota bacterium | reverse complement strand
TTAGTCCTGCGCTCCGCCGTCGACACGCATGCCGAGGCTGAGACCCATCGTGTGCAGGATTTCCTTGATCTCGTTCAGGCTCTTGCGACCGAAGTTCTTGGTCTTGAGCATCTCCGCCTCAGTCTTCTGCACCAGCTCGCGAATCGTACGGATGTTCGCGTTCTTGAGGCAGTTGTACGAGCGGACCGACAACTCGAGCTCTTCCACCGACTTGTCGAGGTTTTCGTTGCCGATGCCACTGCGCGGCGTGTCGCCCGCCAGGTCGTTCTGGGGCTCAGCGCCATCCTCGAGGTTGATAAAGATGTTCAGGTGGTCGCGAATCAGCTTGGCTGACAACGACACGGCGTCGCGCGCGCTGATCGATCCGTTGGTCCAGACATCGACGGTGAGCTTGTCGTAGTCGGTGGTCTGGCCGAGGCGCGCTGCCTCGACGAGGTAGTTGACCTTCTTGATCGGCGAGTGCACCGAGTCGATCGGGATCCAGCCAATGCCGAGATCCTCGTCGAAGTTCTTGTCAGCCGCGACATAGCCGCGGCCGCGCTTCAGCCGCATTTCCATGTGCAGCTTGCCGTGTTCGGACACGGTCGCGATATGGGCATCCGGCTCGAGAATCTCGACGTCGCCATCCGCCTGGATGTCCTTCGCGCGCACTTCGCCCGGCTTGTCGACGCGGATGATCAGCGTCTTGGTCTGATCGCTGTGCAGCTTCAGCGGAATCTGCTTCAGGTTCAGAATGATGTCGGTGGCGTCTTCAACGACGCCAGGAATCGGCGAGAACTCGTGCAGCACGCCATCGATCTTGACCGCGGTGATCGCGGCGCCTTCGATCGACGACAGCAGGACGCGACGAAGCGCGTTGCCAACGGTCGTGCCGAAGCCGCGCTCGAAGGGCTGCGCGTAGAACCGGCCGAAGCGGTCGGTGAGAGTCTCGCGCTCGAACTCGAGCCGTTTCGGACGCTGAAAACCTTTCCAGAGCATCGATAATCCTTTCGCTGTCGGGCCCGCAGACGGGCCTCCAGACCTGCAAGTGACCGCCAGCCTCCCGCCGCAGGTCTGTGTAAGGCTGCGGGCTGACGGGTGCGAACGTGCTTACTTCGAATACAACTCGACGATGAGCTGTTCCTGCACCGGCAGGTTGATCTGCTCGCGCGTCGGGAGCGAGACAATCCGGCCGCTGAGCGCCGACGAGTCGAATGACAGCCACGCCGGAATGCCGCGCCCCTTCACTTCCTCAATCGCGTGCTCGATGGTCGGGTTCTTCTGGCTGCGCGACAGGACCGTGATGACATCGCCCTGCTTCATGGAGAACGACGGGATGTCGACCTTCTTGCCGTTGATCAGGAAGTGGCCGTGACGCACGAGCTGGCGCGCCTGTGGACGCGACGTCGACAAGCCGATGCGGTAAATCACATTGTCGAGACGACGCTCGAGCAGTTGCAGCAGCGTCTCGCCGGTGATGCCGCGGGTCCGCTCGGCGGCCTCGAAGTAGCGCCGGAACTGATCCTCGAGCACACCATAGGTGCGCTTGACCTTCTGCTTCTCGCGCAGTTGCAGGCCGTAGCCGGCAATCTTCTGCTTGCGCGTCTTGCCGTGCTGACCAGGCACGAAATTGCGCTTCTCAATCGCGCACTTCTCTGTGTAGCAACGCTCGCCCTTGAGGAAGAGTTTCATTCCCTCGCGGCGGCACAGGCGGCAGACCGGTCCAATGTAACGAGCCATCAATACTCCTACAACTGCTGATTTCCGATTGCCGATGGCCGATTGCCTTCCGATCGGCAATCAACCATTGGCATTCTGCAATGCTTCAGACCCGACGGCGCTTCGGCGGACGGCAGCCGTTGTGCGGAATCGGGGTGACGTCGCGGATCGACTTCACCTCGAGACCGACCGTTTGCAGCGCACGGATGGCCGACTCACGGCCGGATCCTGGTCCCTTGACTCGGACGTCGAGCGAACGCATGCCGACCGTCTTGGCGACGTTCCCGGCGTTCAGCGCGGCCTGGGTCGCCGCAAACGGCGTTCCCTTGCGCGAGCCCTTGAACCCGATGCCGCCGGCACTCGACCAGGCCACCACGTTCCCCTCGGTGTCGGTGATCGTCACGGTCGTGTTGTTGAACGACGCATGGATGTGCGCCAGCCCGTGATGGACGATGCGCTTCTCGCCGCGCTTCTTGAACGTCTTCTTGCGCTTCCCGGCGGGGCCGTCCTTCTTCTCTGGTGTGGCGCCGTCGGCGGCTTCTGTCTTTGCCATAAATTAGACCGTCTTCTTCTTTGCGATTGCGCCCTTGCGCGGCCCCTTGCGGGTGCGCGCGTTGGTGCGGGTCCGCTGGCCATGCACCGGCAGGTTGCGGCGATGACGCATGCCGCGGTAGCAGCCGATTTCCATCAACCGCTTGATGTTCATCGAGATCTCCTTGCGGAGATCGCCTTCGACGCCACCCTGCTCTTCGATCACGCGACTGATCTTCCGGACGTCGTCTTCCGACAGGTCCTTGACGCGGATGTCACCGCTGACCCCGGCCTCGGTCAGGATCTTGTTCGACCGGACGCGGCCGATGCCATAGATGTATGTGAGTCCGATTTCAACGCGCTTGGTGCGCGGAAGATCGACGCCTGAGATGCGTGCCATAAATCAGTCCTATCCCTGCCGCTGTTTGTGCTTCTGATTGGAGCAGATGATACGCACCACACCCTGGCGCCGAACCACCTTGCACTTGTCGCAAATCCGCTTGACCGATGCTCGAACCTTCATAACCGGGACCTCAAATCGTCACCTTCGCCGTGATTCGCCCGCGTCCGCGATCGACCGGCGATAACTCCACCCTGACCCGATCACCCACCAGCAGCCGGATGAAATTTCTGTCCATCCGATCCGCGATGTGCGCCGTGACCATCTGCCCTTCGTCGAGCCGGACGCGATACAACGCGCTCGGCAACTGCTCGACGACCTGGCCTGTTACCTGGCTGCGGGCACTGCCACTTCGCGCGCCGTCAGAATCCATGCTCCGTCAGCCGTCACCGCTACCGTGTGTTCGAAGTGCGCCGACAGGCTCTTGTCGCGAGTGACCGCGGTCCAGCCGTCCGACAACACCTTCACCTGCGGCGTTCCGGCATTCACCATCGGCTCGATCGCGAGCACCATGCCTTCTGCCAGTCGTGGGCCGCGACCCGGTTCGCCGTAGTTCGGAATCTGCGGGTCCTCGTGCATCCGCTCGCCAATTCCGTGTCCGACAAAATCGCGTACCACCGAAAATCCGAACGCCTCGACGTGCTTCTGAACGGCGTGCCCGATATCTGACACGCGACCGCCCGGCTTCACTGCCGCAATCGCCTTGTAGAGCGACTCTTCCGTGACCCGCAGCAGCGTCGCCGCTGCTGGCGACACCTGCCCGACGGGCAACGTCACCGCACTATCGCCGAAGTAGCCATTCAGCGAGGCGCCCACATCGATCGAAATCACATCGCCTTCGTGCAACACCCGCTTGGGCGACGGGATGCCGTGAATCACTTCTTCATTCACCGACGCACAAATCGTTGCCGGATACCCGTGATAGCCCTTGAACGCCGGCTTGGCGCCGGCATCGACAATAAGCTTCTCGGCCAGCGCGTCGAGCTCGCCGGTGGACACGCCAGGTGCCACCGCCCCGCTCATCGCCGTCAGCACTTCACCCACCAGCCGCCCGGCCGCCTTCATCTTCTCGAGCTCGGCCGCCGATCGGCAGACAATCATCGCCGCCCCCCCTCGGTCTTGGTGGCGTGTTTCACCGCGTGATCGAGCTCTTTCTCCACCCGGTCCGGCGGCTGCGCGCCGAAGACCTGACGGAACGTGGAGCGATCACGATAGAAGTCGACGAGTGGCTGTGTGTCGCGCTTGTACACCTTGAGCCGCTCGCGCACCACGTCCGCCGTGTCGTCGGAGCGCTGCTTGAGGCGCCCCCCGCAACGTTTGCACGCCGTCGTGCTCATCTGTGCCAGCTCGACGCCCTCGGCGTTCAGCCCACACTCTTCACACACCATGCGCGAACTCAGACGCCGCACCAGTTCGGCTTCTGGCACCGTAATGTCGATCACGACGATGGCCGGACGACCGTCCATCAGCGTGTCGAGCGCCTTGGCCTGGGCAACCGTTCTCGGAAACCCGTCGAGGATGAACCCGTCCTGGGCGTCCGCACGTGCCAGACGTTCCTTGACGATGCCAATCATGACTTCGTCGTTGACCAGTTCGCCGCGCTCCATGATCGCCTTGGCGCGGAGGCCAATCTCGGTGCCTGCCTTGACGGATTCGCGCAGCATGTCACCGGTCGAAATCTTCGGAATGCCACGCTTCTTGGCAAAACGCTCCGCCTGCGTGCCTTTCCCCGCACCTGGGGGCCCGAGCATGATCAGGTTGAGCGCCATGGTCGACTTCGCCACTACGCGCGGCGTCCCCGTATCCGGGTCTTCTTCATGAAGCCGTCGTAGTGCCGCATGATCATCTGGCTCTCGACCTGCTGGACGGTGTCCATGGCCACGCCGACCACAATCAGCAGCGAGGTGCCGCCGAAGTAGAACGGCACGCCAAGGCCCTGCGTGATGAAGCGCGGCAGGTTGGCATCGAGCCACTCGCCCACGAACGGAATCGGGGCCACGCGGAAGCCGCTGATCAGGAAGGTCGGGACAATCGCGATGATGGCCAGGTAGACCGCGCCGGCCAGCGTCAGCCTCGACAGAATGGTGTCGATATATTCGGCGGTCCGCTTACCAGGGCGAATGCCCGGCACAAAACCGCCGTACTTCCGCATGTTCTCAGCCACATCGTCGGGATTGAACACGATGGCCGTGTAGAAGTACGCGAAGAAGACGATGCCGGCCAGAAAGAGCAGGTTATAGAGCGGCATGCCCGGGCCGAGCTGCAACGTGATCCACTCCGACCACGGCCCCTGGAACATCTGGGCGATCGTCGGCGGGAACGCCAGGATCGACGAGGCGAAGATGACCGGAATGACGCCGCCGGTGTTCACCTTGAGCGG
>CADEEX010000352.1 GCA_902826465.1 uncultured Acidobacteriota bacterium | reverse complement strand
GCGGTCATTTCCATGAAGCAGCGTTGAGACCATGACGGAGAAGACCGAGCGAGAGGCTGCCCAGAGCAACGTCGCCGAGAACCGCAAGGCGTTTCACGACTACCACCTGCTCGAAACCTTCGAGGCCGGGCTCGTGCTGCTCGGCACCGAAGTGAAGGCGATTCGCGAAGGACGCGTCAATCTGCGTGACAGCTACGCCCGCGTCGAAGACGGTGAGATTTATCTCTACGGCGTCCACATCAGCCCTTATTCGCATCGGGGCTATGCGGAACACGAGCCGCTCAGACGCCGCAAGCTGCTGCTGCACAAGCAGGAGATTCGCAAGCTGATTGGCAAGACCGTCGAGCGCGGCATGACCCTGGTGCCCGTGCGCATGTATTTCAAGGATGGGCGGGTCAAGGTCGCGATCAGCCTGGCCAAGGGCAAGAAGGACTACGACAAGCGCGACGCCATCAAGAAGCGCGAGACCGATCGCGAGACCCGCGCCGCCATCAAATCGCGACGCTAGTGCCCCGGACCTCGACCGTCGAACGACTCGTGCGCATCGTCCTCGCACTCTGGGTGTCGGGGGCCATCGCGCTGCAGTTGCGGCTGGTGCAGTCGTCGTGGCGTGAGTTGCCGCTCATTACGTTGACGGCGTGCCTGGGCATGGCGGTGCTGTCGTGGTGGAGCCGTCGGAGCGTGGCGCTCGTGCTCGTGCCGTCGTACGTCATGCCGGTGCTGCTGTGGTACTCGCGCGGACTGCAATCATCGTTCTACGTCGTCGTCTGGCTGGCGGCGGTCTTTGGCGTGATGCTGCCAGATCTGCTCCGGCGCCCGTGGGCGCTGCCACCTCGCTGGCGAGTGCCCCTGATGTACACCGCCCTGGCGGTGGCAATCAGCGCCACGGTGGTGGTCCTGCGCGAAGTGGAGGGCGTACCGCTCATGATCGTCAACTCCGGTGCCGTGTTCTGGCGCGGTACGCCACCGGCGTTCACCATCATGTGGGTGCTCCACATGGCGCTGTCGTCGATCGTCGGCATCCTGTTCTTCGACTGGCTGTTTGGCGCCGTCGAACTGGATTTCGAGCGCGCGGTGGTCACACCGCTGACGATCAGTGCCGTGATGCTGGCGTTGTCGGTGGCGTACCAGGTCTTCGTTGACGCTCGCCTGTTCAATTTCACGAGCTACTACTTTCTTGGCCGGGCGACCGGCACGATGTTCGACGCCAACGTCGCCGGCATGCTGGCGGCGGTGTGGGTCGGCGGCGTCTGGCTGTGGGCGGTCAGGCTCGGGGGATGGCGGCTGTGGTTGCTGCCAGCGCTGGTCTTCCTCATGGCGGTCGCCGTCTGGGGCACCGGCTCCCGTTCCTCGTTGCTGGTCGGCCTGGGTGGGGCGGCGGGCATCGTCGTGAGCCTGCTGCTCGTCAACGGACGGGTCGAGTTGCGACGAGCGGTTCCGCTCGGCCTGTTGCTGGCGGGTGGTTTGGGGGCACTGGTCGTGATCGGCGTCAACAGCGAGCGCGACAACGCGATCCGTCGCCTCGCCAGCATGTTCAAGCCAACGTCCACGGTGTCGAGCGTGGCGAAGCAGATGTGGGCCCGCGACGGTTATGGGACGGCTGCCGTGCTGATGATCCGCGATTCCCCTGTCAGTGGCGTCGGCGTTGGTGCGTATCACGGGCTGGTCGCGTCGATTGGCGGCCTGATCGGCGTCTGGCTGCCTCCCGATAACGCCCAGAACTGGCTGCGCCACGAGGTGGCCGAGCTCGGGCTCGTGGGCGGCGCCGGATGGATCGCCTGGTACGGTCTGTTCGCGTTCTCGCTGTGCTCGGTGAATCGACGTCAGCCGAGTAGCATATGGATCGTCCGGGCCATGCTCGTAGTCTTTGGCCTGGCGTCGCTCCTGGGGATGCCCGGACAGGACGCGATGATGGGTCTGACATTCTGGGTGCTCGCATTCTGGTACGCGAAACTTCAGGGCACGACAACCGACACCCGTCCGCTCAGTCGCTGGATGCTGGCGGTGGGGGCGGTGCTGCTCTTGACCTACAGCGCCGATGCGGTGCTGAAGGCGCGAGGAGTCTTGCGTCCAGTCGAGCGCGCCATCCGCGAGCATCGCGACTTCTCGTACGGTTATGGTCCCGTGCTCACCGACGGTCCCGACAGTGGCTTCAGGGTGGTGCAACGAAAGGCCACGACGCTGGTGACGGCCGACGCCCCGTGGATGGCCCTCAGCATACGGCTCGATGCGCGTGCGGTGGAGCCGACCGAGGTACGCGTCTCCGTGAACCACGAGGTCGTGCTGAAAGCGACGCTGACGCCCGGTGTGCCGTTCACTGGCGTCGTCGATCTCGACGGGCTCGTGGCAGCACCCCTGCTGCTCGAAACTTCAGCGATCACCGGCAATCGCTGGAACCTGCGCACGACCTCGGATGTTCTGATGAAATGGGAGTTCGTCGCCGATGTGCCGTCGCGTTTCAAGGTGTTTCGGTGACCGACTGAGGGAGACCAGACTGACGTGAGTGAACACGCTTCGACCGCCGCTGTGCCGCTGCTCGACCTGCAGGGCCAGTATGCGCCCCTTCGGGACGACATCCTCGCTGCGATCACCAGGGTCTGTGACAGCCAGCGCTTCATCATGGGCGCCGAGATCACGTCGCTCGAATCGGAACTGGCCGCAATGCTCGGTGTCCGCCATACGGTGGCAGTATCGTCGGGCACCGACGCGCTGCTGCTGGCGCTCATGGCGCTCGGTATCGGGCCTGGCGACGAAGTCATCACGACCACCTACTCGTTCTTTGCCACCGCCGGCGCCATCGTGCGGCTGGGAGGGCGGCCGGTGCTGGTCGATATCGACCCGACAACCTTCAACATCGATACCGCTGCGGTCGCGCGCGCGATCACGCCGAAGACGAAGGCCATTCTTCCTGTCCACCTGTTCGGACTGTGCGCCGACATGGCGCCGATCCTGTCAGCGGCTGAACGCGCCGGAATCCCGGTGGTCGAGGATGCCGCACAGGCGATCGGGTCGAGCTATCACGGTCGCCCGGCAGGTGGTATGGGCGCGTTCGGATGCTTCTCGTTTTTCCCGAGCAAGAATCTCGGCGCGTTCGGCGACGCCGGGCTGGTCACGACCAACGACGATGCGCTGGCGGGGAAGGCGCGGCTGCTGCGCGTGCACGGGATGGAACCGAAGTACTACCACCACCTCGTGGGCGCCAACTTTCGGATGGACGCGTTACAGGCCGCAGTGCTGCGCGTGAAAGCGCCGCATCTGGCGGCCTGGACCGAAGCGAGGCGCGTCAATGCGGCCCGCTACGTACGCCTGTTTCGCGAGCGCGGTCTCTCGAGTGTGATTGGCCTGCCGAGTGAGCCGCAGGGGCTCCATCACATCTTCAACCAGTTCGTCATCCGCGTGCCCGATCGCGATCGCCTGAAGGCGCATCTCGATCGGGAGCGCGTCGGTGCGGAGATCTACTACCCGGTGCCGTTCCACCAGCAACCGTGCTTTGCCGATCTGCGCTATCGCACCGGTGACTTTCCTCACGCGGAGCGGGCGGCCGCGGAAACGCTGGCGCTCCCGATCTACTCTGAACTCACGCTCGACCAGCAGCAGCGGGTGGTCGACGTGATTGCCAGCTTCCTCGCCGAGCGCGGCAGCGATGTCGCGCCAGATTGGACGGCGGTGTGATCCAGTCTGCAGGTCCGTCCGTTGCGGTGGGCGGACGCCCCAGCGGAGTCCCGAGCGTCACCACGCAGATATTCATTGGCCTCGTCGTCGGCATCGCGATCGGCTACCTGTGGCCGTCGTTCGGTGTCTCGATTCGACCGCTGGCGGACGCCTTTCTCCGCTTGATCAAGATGATCGTCGCGCCGCTGATCTTCTCCACGCTGGTCATTGGCATTGCCGGGGCGGGCGATCTGCGATCGGTGGGCCGGATCGGCCTCAAGGCCATCCTCTACTTCGAGGCGGCAACCACCATCGCACTGTTTCTTGGGCTGGCGCTGATCAATATCTTCAAGCCTGGCGCTGGCCTTGGCGTCGGACTCACGAGCGACACCACGGCGGTGGCGTCGATGGCGCGCAATCAGCAGGGCGCGTGGGACCTGTTTCTGCACATGTTCCCCACGTCGGTCGTGGATGCGATGGCCCGGGGCGACATTCTGCAAGTGGTGATCTTCGCGACGTTCTTCGGCGTCGCCGTGTCGGCGATTGGTGAGAAAGGACGGCCGGTGCACGACCTCCTCGAGAGCGTCGCGCTGGCGATGTTCAAGGTCACCGGCTATGTGATGGCGTGCGCGCCGCTCGGCGTCTGCGCGGCGGTGGCGGCGACGGTTGGTGGCAGTGGACTGTCGGTGCTGGTGACGCTCGGTCAACTGGTACTGCTGATGTACGTCGGGCTCTTGATTTTTGCCGTCGTCGTAATTGGTGGCATGTCGCTCGTCGTGCGCGTCCCGTTCCTGTCGTTCCTTGCTGCCGTACGTCAGCCGGTGCTCATCGCGTTCACCACGGCCAGTTCAGAAGCGGCGCTGCCGAAGGCGCTCGAGGTGATGGAACGCTTTGGTGTGCCGAAGAAGATCGTGTCGTTCGTGTTGCCCACTGGCTACAGCTTCAACCTGGACGGCTCCACGCTGTACCTGTCGCTCGCCAGCATGTTCGTGGCCCAGTGGGCCGGCGTCGAGCTGACGCTTGGCCAGCAGCTCATGATGATGCTGACGTTGATGCTCGCCAGCAAGGGCGTGGCCGGCGTGCCGCGCGGTGCGCTGGTGGTGTTGACGGCGATGCTCACACAGTTCGGTCTGCCACTCGAAGGAGCGGCGCTGCTCCTTGGTATCGATCAGGCCATGGACATGGGACGCACGGCGCTGAACGTGCTCGGCAACTGCATGGCAACGGTGGTGGTCGCACGATGGGAAGGCGAGTTCGACGACAGGCGCATGAAGGCCTACGTCGCGGCAACGGGAACGGTGGCCTGATGCGTATCGCTGTGGTCGGTTCGCGCGGCCAGCTTGGAGCCGTCATGGTCGACGAGTGCCGCCGGCGTCA
>CADEEX010000351.1:1960-5038 GCA_902826465.1 uncultured Acidobacteriota bacterium | reverse complement strand
TATGAACACGAGAGCCCGCGTCCTGCCGCAGAGCGCCTGTGCGTCAGTCTCGGGCATCATGCGTCAGCGGCCCGCCAGCTTCAAGCAAATGTTGGCGGCGGATTCGTCGTCACTCACGCCGTCGCCTCGCCGAACCATCCGTCTTCGAAGACCGCCGACTATCGATGGACCAATCGTTCGGTCCGCGAAGAGGTGCACGCCGAAGTCTGTAGACGCGGCTACAACTCCAGGCTGAACGCATTCGTGCAGTCATACGAGTCCGATGAACTCGACGCCAGTCTCCTGATCATGCCGCTGGTCGGGTTCTGCCAGCGAACGATCCTCGCGTCGAAAACACGGTTCGCGCCATCGAGCGGGAGCTGATGCGCGCCGGCTTCGTGACGCGGTATCGGACGGAGTCGCAAGTCGACGGTCTGCCGGAAGGCGAAGCCACCTTCCTGCTGTGCAGCTTCTGGATGGCCGACAATCTGCAACTGGCTGGCCGGCACGACGAGGCGGTGGCGCTTTTCGAGCGCCTGTTGGCGATCCGCAACGACGTCGGGCTGCTGGCTGAAGGCTACGACCTCGGGCAGCGGCGGCTCGCTGGCAACTTCCCCCAGGCGTTCTCGCACGTCGGCCTGGTCAACACCGCGTTGAATCTGTCGTCGTCGCATGCGCCAGCGGTCGAACGCGCCGACACCTGAGTCCGTTGCGCCCTGGTGCTCACGCGTCAAGGCGGTGTTCATTCTCCGCCAGGTCGTCCATGAGCGAGCGTCGTGACCGGCCAGCCTTCAGCGCGTCGCGAAGGATGTCGCGATGCTCGGCTTCGGCAGAGCGCCGCTTCTTTGCCGCACGCATCTTCAGCGCGCGAATCAGGTCGTCGTCTTCAGGCGCGCTCACGTGTCGTCTGGGTCAGAACGCATCACGACCGGACCAGATTTCTGATCGTCAGGGTCAGAATTCGTCTCCCCACGATTGCTGAACTGATCTCAACAGCGCCTCCCGCTCGGCCGGACCACGACTGAAGCGGCCCCCTGCGACTTGCTCGCGCGGCCCCGGACGACTCCTCACCTTCGCCCCTACGACCACTCGCTCCAATCCCGACGACCACCACACGAGCCCCGGGCATCACTCGCATTGCCCGAGACGATCGGTCGTACGCACCAAGGCGACCACTCGCATTCATTCCGATCACAAGTCACAAACGCTCCGAGCACGACTCTCTGCCACCCCGGCGACCACTGGCAGCAGGGGAGGCGGCTGCTCGCGGGCATCCCGGGCGGTCCCCCACCAGCCCCGTTCGGCGGTCGATCGGCTGAGGCATTCGCTCAGTCGTTTTGTTCCCGCCGATCCTCTCAACCGTTACGAGAACGGAATGCCGGCCCACGTGAGCACTGCGCCCTCGGGAAAGTGGACGCGCAGCAGTTGCCCGAAGCCGACGAACAGCACGACGAACGTGGCGAGGGCGCCTGCGATCGAGACGCGAGCCGGCTCTCCACGACGCCACAGATACAGCCCGACACCGAGTGGCGCACCAATGGGAAACCCGAACAGCCACACCAGCGCGATGAATAACGCGATCCACGCGGTGGTCGGCCACGGCGGACGCGTGTCCGGGACGGTGGCGCTGGTGTCATCGCCCCGGGGTGTGCGCCAGCGGTTCAACATGTCGAACGCGACAAAGACCATGGTGACGAGCGCAAGCAGACGGGGCAGTGTGGCCGCGCGCGAAGGGTAGCTGCCGGCGGCCACGCCAACAGCAAGCAGAAGCACGATCAGACCTGCCGAGAACCACGACTCGTCCCGCACACGGTGCAGCACGCCGGGCCTGACGCGGCTTCCCCGTGGCGCAAGCCAACCCACCACGATCACGATCGCAATCACGATGACGCCGGGACGGGCCAGCCAGCTCCAGCCGTAGGCATCCATCGACACCAGCAGCCGCGTTTCCGCCAGTGGCCCAAGTACGACGCCAAGCAGCACCGGCACACGCGGCCAGCCATCGCGCACCAGCGCAAGTCCCAGCACGCCCATCACGCCAGTGACGGCAAGATCCGCCAGCGCCTCTCGCTCGCAAAAAGTGCCGAGGAGAATCAGCACCACGAGAAACGGCGCGAGTCGAGTCGCCCGCACGCGTGTGAGTCGATCGAGGAGCGGCATGCCTGCAATCGAGAGCGCGACGGCGGCGATGTTGCCAATCACCATCAACCACACAAACGAGAACACCAGCGACAGGTGTCCGCCTTCAGCCTCCGGCGCCAGCATCTGTGGCCCCGGAACGAGCCCCTTGACGATGAGCGCGCTGGTGAGCATGGCGCTCATCAGTCCGCCGGGCACTCCGAACGCCAGCGCGGGCACCAGCGATCCGCCCAGCGTGGCGTTGTTGGCGGCTGAGGGCGCAATCACGCCTTCAATGGCACCTTGACCGAAAGGGACTTCGCTGTGCGAGCGTCTCGCCGCGCGCGCATAGGCCAGCCACTGCGCGACGCCGGCGCCTACGCCTGGCACCAGACCCAGGCACGTGCCAATGACGCTGCTATCTGCCACGACTCGCCAGAGTCGCCGTGCATCGCGCACGCCTTCCAGCAGCCCTGCTCGCGCCGGCCGTGCGGCATGGGGGGGCACGGTGGCGCGTGTCGCCATCTGCACGATCTCCGGGATCGCGAACAGCCCCAGGGAGACGGGCACAGCGCCGATGCCATCCCACAGCGCAAGATGCCCGCCCGTAAACCGAGGTATCGCGCCGCTCGGGTCCATGCCCACGGTCGAGATCAGCAGACCGAGTCCACCGGCGGCGAGCCCTTTCAGCCGAGACGATTCAGAGACGGCGGCCATGAAGCTGATGCCCAGCACCGCGAGCATGAACATCTCCGCTGATCCGACGCGCCGCGCCAGCGGCTGCGCCAGAGGGATCAACAGCGTCAGCGCGAGAGCTCCGACCAGCGACCCCACCAGTGACGACACGAGCGACGCGCCGACCGCGCGTGCGCCTTCGCCTCGCTGCGTCATCGGATAGCCGTCGACGATGGTGGCGGCCGACGTCGACTCTCCGGGAATGCCGACGAGAATCGATGTCAGGTCGCCGGTGGTCGCCGTGAC
>CADEEX010000351.1:0-1860 GCA_902826465.1 uncultured Acidobacteriota bacterium | reverse complement strand
GCCTCGGCGGCGGCGCGCAGCATGTCCTGGTCGCGCATCGTCTCGTCGAACGCATTCCGGAGCACCGCGAGCACGTCGTCAGGGGTGCCCGGCGGCGCGACGTAGAAACGGTTGAGGGTGCTGAGCTCACGAAGCGTGTTCAGCAGCATTCGACCCTCGTCCGTGGCAACGAGCTCCTCTGCCAGGGGGACGCCAGCCAGTGGTGCGCCCGCACGTCCGCGGGTCTGCACGATGGCGGTGGTCGTCGCCTCAAATCCCAGGGTGCGGTACGCCTCGAACGACAGACACATCGCGTCGACCTCCCCGCTCTCCAGCGCGAGACGGCCTTGTGCCGAACCCTGATAGCCGTGAATCGGCCGCGCCGGCAGGCCGAGCGCCGTCGAGATGAGCACGCCCCTGACCTGCATGCCCGAGCCGCGGTTCGAACTCGCCAGCCGCAACGGACGAACGGCACTCCGCCAACCGTCGAGCGTGAGGGCGGAGTGTCTGGCGACAAAGCACACGTTGCCGTCGTCTCGACTCGGCGCACCGATCACGGGCAGCGTGCGCACGTCATAACGCACGCCAGGGTCACCGATGAACTGCGCCGTTGCGGCGTTCTCTCCCACGAGCGCAATCGTCAGGCCGTCGGGACGCGCTTCGAGCGCGACGTGATTGAAGGCAATCAGCCCTCCCGCGCCGGGCATGTTCTCGACGATGACGGTGGGCTGGCCTGGCAGGTGCCGGGCGATGTGACCGGCGACCAGCCGCGCATTGACGTCGTAGCCACCGCCGGGACCGGTCGCCACAATGATCCGCATGGTGCGGCCACGAAAGCGGTCGGCGGCGTTCACGCGCTCAGGGGTTGCGCACGCCGTCCAGGCCATGGCGACGCTCGCGGTGATGAGGCAGGCGCACGCGTGCCAGCGTCCGGATCGGTGATTGGGCAATGCGTCTCTATTATCCACGGCTGCTAAGATGGCGGACGCCAGCGGATGCGTGCACTTCCTTCCATCGGCATCGTCATCGTCAACTGGCGACGCCCCGATTACACCGCGCGGTGCCTCGAGAGCCTGGCGACGCTCGACCTGTCTCGCGTCGGCCACATCGAAACACTCGTCGTAGACAACGAGTCTGACGGCACGCTGGCCGACACGCTCCGCGGTGCGTTCCCTGACGTGCGCGTGATCGAGAATCGAGAGAACGCCGGTCTGGCAGCAGCACTCAATCAAGGCGCGAGCGAGCTGCGCGCGACGTCACCGAGCGACTATCTCTGGTTCATCAACAACGACGTGGTGATGGACGCGCGTGCGTTGTCGGCCCTCGTCGATGTCTTGGAACGCGACCCGCACATCGGCGTCGCCGGTCCGTTGGTGTACCACCCAGACCAGCGATCGCAAATCGAGCAGGCCGGCTTCCGTGTGAGTCACTGGACGGGACGGCATGTCTACTTGAAGGTGGGCATTGACCTCTTCAGGAACGACAAGGACCACGTCGCTGACGTGGATTCTGCCTACGGCTGCGCCAACCTGGCACGACGTTCGGCGTACGAACGCGTTGGTGGCTTCGACCCGCGCTTCAACCTCTACTTCGAGGAGACCGACTTCAACGTCAGGGTCAGGAAGCACGGCTTCCGTGTAGTGGTCGTCAGGGAGGCGCGCGTGTTTCACCGTGAAGGGGGCACGATGAACCAGTTCATCGTGCGACGCGCCTGGCTGCTGGTGCGCAACCTCGTGCGGTTTCCGTGGAAGCACGCCTCGCCGTGGCAGTTTGCCGTGTTCGTTCCCTGCTGCTTTCTGCTGCAACTTCCTTACTTGCGGGTCTGGGTGAGGCTCTCGGGTGTGGTGGTGCGGTGAGCGGGTGGAGCGTGGTGGCAGCCCG
>CADEEX010000350.1 GCA_902826465.1 uncultured Acidobacteriota bacterium | reverse complement strand
TGCCGATTGCGGTGGGCACAATCAGCCCAGCGCCAAGCGTGACCTCAGTGACGCCCCTCAGCACGCCCTTTGAGTACGCGCCGCTCACGCTCACGGTCGACGGGTTCAACTTTGTAGCGAACTCGGTGGTGAAACTGGCGAACGAGACGGTGCCAACGACGTTCGTGTCATCGACGCAGCTCACGGCGATCATGCCGGCGAACATGCGAGCGAATGTCGGCCTCTACGCTGTCCGCGTCACCACTCCCGCACCAGGTGGCGGTACGTCGAATCAGGCTGTGGCCACGTACATCACCGGTCAGCCACAAGTACTTTCGGTCGCTCCCGCTTGGGTGTACGAGGAAAGTCCCAACATCCAGGTTGTGGTGACAGGCAACAATTTTCAGACGAACGGAACAATCGAGATCGGTGGAGCGAGCGTATCCGCCAGCGGTAGTTCGTCGACCACTGTGGTGGGCACAGTTCCCGCTGCAGCGCTGACCTCGCCTGGATTCGTCCCATTCACGGTGACGTTCTCGGGCCAGGGCAACGGCGCCAGCAATCAGTACTATCTCAGAGTGCTGCCCGCGACAGGGCCGTCGATTACCTCGATCTCGCCCAAACAACTGGGATTTGGCAGCGGTCAAAGAACAATCACGGTAACGGGCAGCAACTTCTCCAGTGGTTCGACCGTCTTTCTGAACGCTGAGGCGCGGCCGACGACGCTCGTGTCGCCGACGCAACTCACGGCCATCCTCCCTTCGAGCGATTTCACATCGTATGGGAATCGGACGATCTGGGTGTCCACGACGACGTGGGGTGACCCGACGTCGAACTTCGTGGAGATCGAAGTTGAAGCACCCATCCTTGCTCTAAGTGCCGCATCGTCCGCACCTGGTGCGCCTGGGATCATGATGACGATGACGCATGGAGTTGGCGGCGGTCAGGATTGGCTGACCGTGGCGCCGACTGACGCGCCGAACACGACCTACGGGGAATGGACATACGTCGGTGCTGCGGGCCTGGCGACACGGACCTGGCAACCGGTGATGCCGACGACGCCTGGAACCTACGAGTTCAGGCTGTTCGCCAACAATGGCTACACCCGGTTGGCAACCAGCCCGACCTTCACGATCTCAGCGGACGGTCCCGTCCCGGTGCTCTCGTACACGTTGCCCGGCATCGTCACTGCGGGAATTCTCGGAGTTGAGATGAGCTTCCACGGGGCTCACTTCACGAGCGCCTCGAAGGTGCGCATCAACGGATACGAGATTCCGACGACCGTTGTCTCTGACAGTGTTCTAAAAGCCAGGATTCACGACGGGTTCTTCCGGACGGCGGGTACCAGAAGCATCACGGTGTCCACACCTGGACCGGGCGGGGGAACGAGTTCCGCGCTCAGCCTGACAGTACGGCCGACGCCTGATGTGCCATTGATCACCAGCGTCAGCCCGACTTCGGTGGTTGCGGGCAGCGGCGACCTCACGCTCACGGTCAACGGGAGCAATTTTGTTTCCTACTCGGCCGTCGAGTCCCACGGGTTCCTTCGACCCACAACGTATGTGTCACCGCAGCAGTTGATTGTCACGATCCCAGCCGAACTCGTGGCGGCGCCAGGGGATCTTCCCGTTTACGTCTACACCTGGTCTCCGGGTGGCGGTTACTCCAATGGCGCTACGGTCAGCGTGACCGCACCGGGCTCTTCACGCTGACACAACGAGACGCGCGGTGCGCCAGAAGCCCAACGCCCTAGCGCTAGGCTCCACCACACAGGTCCACAGGTCCACGCATGCAACGGGTCCACGGGGCCTCGCAATGCCCGACGGCCAGCGCCCAACGCCAAGAGCCAACGCCTGATGGCCGTGGTACCGTTAGTGCTCAATGGAGCCGCTGATTCTCTGGGTCCTCGTCCTGGTGTGCGGCGGGGCCTTCGTTGCCCAGGTCACCGCGCGTCTTCGGCTCATCGCCGACGCTCCGGACACGTTTCAGCACGACCACCTGGCGTTCCGGCTGACCCGCTTTGTCGCCGACGTCATTGGTCAGCGTCAGACGATCGCCGAGCGGCCCATCGTCGGGCTGGCACATGCCTTCGTCTTCTGGGGCTTCGTCGCCTTCGGCGGCTACACCCTGGCCGAGTTCCTTCACGGTCTCGGCATTGCGGACGTCACCGGCACCGAGGCGTTCGCTCTCTATCGGGTCGTGCTGACGCCGTTCGCAGTGGCCGTGCTGTGCGGCATCTCCTTCCTGCTGGTGCGCCGCGCAGCCTTTCGTCCTGCCGCGCTCGGTACGCACGTGTCGATCGAATCGATCGTCATCAGCCTCTTCATCGCGACGCTGATGACCACGTTCCTGTTTACCTGGGCGTTAGACGAAGCGTCGACGGCGGGGCGAGTCAACTGGTGGGTGCACTCGCTGGTGATCCTGGCGTTCCTGGTGCTGATGCCGGCGTCGAAGCATTTCCACCTGCTGCTGTCGCCCTTCACGGTGTTCCTCAAGTCGCCCGAACTCGGCAATGTGCCGAACCTCGATTTCGAGAAAGAGCAAGTAGGTCTCGAAACGGTGAAAGACCTGGGCAGCAAGTCGGTGCTCGATGCTCTCACCTGCGGGGAATTCGGGCGCTGCCAGGACAATTGCCCGGCGCAGGCCGCAGGCAAGGTGCTCAACCCGAAGAAGATCGTTCTGCAGACGCAGGGCGCGCTCGTCGCCGGTGAGCGCGACAAGAAGCTGGTGGATGTCTATTCGAGCGAAGCGCTGTGGCAGTGCACCACCTGCGGTGCCTGCGAGAATCAGTGCCCGGTCGGCATTGAGCATCTGCCGATCCTGATCGGCGCACGCCGCGGGCTGGTGTCGAACGGCGAGGCGCCGGAATACCTCGCCGGTGTCTACAACAACCTGGAACGCCGCTCGAACATCTGGGGGCTGTCATACGACCAGCGGCAGAAGTTCGTCGACAGTGCCACGCTCGAGATCTTCGATCCGACGAAACACGATGTGCTCGTGTGGCTCGGGTGTGCAGGCGCGTTCGAGGCCGAATTCCAGAAGTCGCTCCGTTCGCTGTTCGACATCCTTCGTCTGATGGCGGTGCCGTTCGGTGTGCTGTCGAAAGAGAAGTGCACGGGCGATGTGGCCAAGCGTAGCGGCAACGAATACGCTTACCAGGAACTGGCGCAAGCCAACATTGAAACGCTGAAGGCAGCCGCACCGAAGACAATCGTCGCCTCGTGTCCGCACTGCGTGAAGACGATCGGCGACGACTATCGGAAGTTCGGCTACGAGGTCGAGATCGTCCACTCGTCGGTGTTCATCGAGCGGCTCACGCGCGAGTTGAGGGTGACGAGCCGCGAAACGGTGACCTATCACGACCCCTGTTACCTTGGCCGCTACCAGGGCACTGTGGACGAGCCGCGGCAACTGCTGTCGCGTTTTGGTGCTGACGTGAAGGAGCCCGAGCGGAACAGAGACAATCCGTTCTGCTGTGGCGCCGGCGGCGGACTGTTGTTTGCCGACAAGGAAGAGGAGCCGGGTTCGCGCATCAGCGACATTCGCCTCAAGCAGTTACAGGACACGGGTGCGACGACGGTGGTCACCGCCTGCCCGTTCTGTTCGATCATGCTGAAGGGCGCCCAGGCGAGCGCCCAGGCTGACGTGCAGTTCGTTGACCTGATGACCTTCGTCAACGGGAAGCTGCAGAAAGCGTGACGCAGGCGGCAGGCTGGCGGGCATCTCGGCGGAAACGATTCGAGGCGGCGGCGATCGCGTCGGTCGGTTACCAGGCGATGCGTGCCCTGGGCGCGACGCTCACGTGGCGCACCGAAGGGTTCGAGCATTTCGACGCGATTGCGTCGCGCGGCCAGCAGCCGATCATGGCCTTCTGGCACGGACGCATCCTTCCTGCCACCTACTACTTCCGCAACCGCGGCATCGTCGTCATTACGAGCGAGAATTTCGACGGCGAGTGGATCGCGCGGATCATCGAGCGTTTTGGTTTCGGCACTTCGCGCGGGTCGTCATCGCGCGGCGCTATTAAGGCGCTGTTGAAGCTGAAGCGCGACATGGCGCAGGGGAAGCCGGCCGGATTTACAGTAGATGGCCCGCGGGGGCCGGCGCGGGTCGCCCAGCCGGGCGCGGTATGGCTGGCCAAGGCCACCGGCAATCCCGTGTTGCCGTTCCATCTGGAAGCGTCCAGCCACTGGACGGCGAAGAGCTGGGATCGGACGCAGGTGCCCAGGCCGTTCAGCACCGTCAGTATCGTCATTGGCGAACCCTTCTATGTGGCGCCAGATGCTGATGAACCCGCCATCGAGCGGGGACGGCAACAGCTCGAAGATCGTTTGAAGGCGCTCGAGCCGAGGGCCGAAGCGTTGTTGCGAGGAACGACATGAGCCTCATCCTGATTGGATCGGAACGGTTCGGGGAGCATCAGACGCCGCCGGGGCATCCGGAGTCGCCGGCACGGGCGGGCGTGATGGATCACGTGGCAGGGGAATGGCGTGCGGCGGGCCATACGGTCACGCAGCCACGTCGCATCCGCATGGACGAACTCGCGCTCGTGCATGACGACGACTACCTGACACGGATCGAGTCGCTGTCTGGGAAGTCGGCGTCGCTCGACGCTGACACGTTTACGTCGCCAGAAACGGTGGCGACCGCCGGCTATGCGGCAGGCGCCGTGGCGTCCGCCGTCGAGCGTGTGCTGGCGGAGCGGGGCACGCGCGCGTTCGCCCTTGTGCGCCCGCCGGGCCATCACGCCGAGCGCAACCGCGCCATGGGATTCTGTTTCTACAACAGCATCGCGGTGGGCGCCGCCGTCGCCCGTAAGGCCGGTGCGCAGAAGGTGGCGATCGTGGACTTCGACGTGCACCACGGTAACGGCACGCAGCACATCTTCTCGAGCGACCCGTCGGTCCTCTACATCTCAATGCACCAGTATCCGTTCTACCCGGGCACAGGTGCGGCCGATGAGGTCGGCACCGGCGCTGGCGCCGGGTTCACGGTGAATGTGCCGCTCGAGATGGGCGCCACAAACGACGACTACAAGCTGGTGTTCGACCGTATCGTCA
>CADEEX010000349.1 GCA_902826465.1 uncultured Acidobacteriota bacterium | reverse complement strand
GCGTGGCATACGGGATGATGCACATCTCGGTGCGGCGGAAGTCGTAGTTGAAGAGGTCCTGGAACCACATGCCAGCGATGAACAGGAAGTTCCAGCGGTCGGCACGGCGCTTCTCGATGTCGTTCTTGGTGCGGGTGCCCTGCACGCTGCCGTACTTGCCCTTTTCAGCCGCCTTGGTGCCGCCGAAGGTTTTGTCGAACTTCTTGAGCAGGTCGCTCAGCTTGAAGTGCGTGGGCGAGCTGAACGAGTCGTAGTTCCGCATCAGCGACAGCGCCATGCCGAACACCGACCAGAAGCGGCTGCGGCCGGCGTCGGACACCTGCTGGATGTCTTTCGCGAGCTGTTCCGCCTTGAGGAACGCCGTCACCGGCACGGCTTCCTTCGTTTCCTTGTCGATCATCACCGCCATGCCGACGCCGCAGTTCGGGTGGCATCCGCAGGTGAGCTGACCGAATTCCTTCTCGGCGCCGTGGGTCACGTCGGCCCAGTCGGTGAACGAGCCCATGAACGAGATCGGGAACCAGTCGCGCACCGGGTCGCCGATGCCGGTCTGGTTCTTCACGTCGTGCGCCAGGTGCGACAGCGTGTAGCGCTGCGCATGACGACGCTCGTCGGTGACCTCCTCGTCGCGGCCCGTGAAGCTCACCGGCTGGAACGAGAGGAAGTTGATCTTCTTCGGGTTGTCGAGCGCGAACTCGATGATGCGTCCCACCTGCTCGTTGTTGACGCCGTTGACGATGGTCACGACCGGCACGATGTCGACGCCGGCGTTGTAGAGGTTCTCGATCGCGCGCAGCTTCACGTCGAACAGGTTGCCGACGCGGCGATGCGCGTTGGCCGCGTTGCCGATGCCGTCGAACTGCAGGTAGGCGTAACGCAGACCCGCGTCAGCCGCAGCCTTGGCGAATTCCGGATCCTTGGCGAACTCGATGCCGTTGGTCGCCGCCTGGACGCTGTTGTAGCCGACCTTGCGGGCGTAGCGGACGGCGTCGAGGAAGAACGGCGAAATCGTCGGCTCGCCACCCGAGAACTGCACCGACATCTGCCGGCGCGGCTTGATGGTGATGGCGTTGTCGAGCACCGTCTTGATGTCTTCCCACGACAGTTCGTGGACGAACCCGACCTGGTTCGCGTCCATGAAGCAGGGGTCGCACATCATGTTGCAGCGGTTGGTCAGGTCGACCGTGAGCACCGAGCCGCGGCCGTGCTGAATGGTGCTGCTGCCGTGGTTGTGGAGCTTCTCGTCGTTGTGGGCGCGGATGTCGCGGCCCGGGAACACCTGCTCGAGGTGCTTGAAGAACTCGGTGTCGATCGCCATCACGTCCTCGAAGTGGCCGTGGATCGGGCAATCCTTCACCATCAGAATCTTGCCGTCGCGCTCGAGAATCGTCGCCTTGATCTCGCCGACCTTCTCGTTCAGAAGCACGCTGACGTCCTTCTTGCCGTCGAGAATGGCCTGGCGCGCTTCACGCGTGCAGACCGGGCAGAGCGAGTCGGTCTCGCGCGGCCAGCCGAGCGGCGGCTTGGTCTTCTGGTACGACTTGAGCAGCGGCTTGTCGGACCACTTCGGCGTGAACGAGGGGTTCTGCTTGATCTTGTTCAGATTGCTGAACACAACCCAGGCCCCGTTGGCCGCGTAGGACAGCCCCTTCTCGAAGTACTTGATGGGCGCGTGCATGCGTAGTCTCTCCTGTGAAGTCTTGACGAACGTTCTATCGCGGTGGCGAACTCGTAAATGATAGACGAAAAAGGAGTTAGTGCCAGAATCAAGCAGCGAGCTGGCCAAAGGCCGGGGTGAGCGGGCAATGGGCCCGGTCAACGGTCCGAACTTCAGTCCGTTCCGACACGTATGTTCCCCCGTCGCCCGGCTCAGACGTCAACCCGCCGGCGCGCAGGAGACATCTACGCATGAGTTTCGCTTCTCGCTTCGCCCCGCTGCTGGCCGCTGCCGCCCTCGTCTTGACACCGCTTGCCGCGCACGCGCAGTCCGCGCTCCCGTCGGCCGACGCCGCCGCGTTCATGGGCACCTGGACGCTGTCTCTGCAGAGCCCTCAGGGGGCGTTTGAGCAGACGCTGGTGATCAAGGACATGGCCGGCAAGGTCGGCGCCGAAGTGAGCAATCAGATGCAGCCGACGCCCATGGCCATTACCGACATCACGAAGGCCGCGAACGACCTGCTCATGAAGTTCATGGGCGACTTCCAGGGACAGGCCTTCAGCGCCACGATCACCCTCACGCCGGATGCGGCCGACGCGAACAAGGCGTTCGTCATGTTCGACATCATGGACGGGCAGTTCGTGATGCAGGGAGCGGCGGTCAAGAAATAGGCGCTACGATCGCCAGATGTCCGTCCGCGAGATCCTGATCATCGGCGGCGGCCCTTCGGGGCTCGCCGCCGCCATCGCCGCCAAGCAGCGCAGCCTCGACTACCTCGTCCTCGAGCAGGGCGTCCTCGTCAACTCCATCTTCCGCTTCCCGCCGCAGATGGTGTTCTTCACCACGCCCGAGCTGCTCGAAATTGGCGGCCTGCCGCTCGTCTCCCCTTACGACAAGCCGACCCGCACCGAAGCCCTCCGCTACTACCGCCGCGTCGTCGACGCCTTCGGGCTGCATGTGTCAACGGGGGAGAAGGTGACCTCGGTGTCGCTCGATGCCGAGGAGAGCGGTGCGCGCCGTGGCGCCGAAGGAGAGCGGCCGGTCTTTGCCGTCGAGTCGGTGAACGCGCGCGGACGGCAGCAGGTGCGCTACGCGCACCACGTGATCTTCGCGATCGGCTACTACGACCATCCAGTCACGCTCGGCATTCCTGGTGAAGATCTGCCGCACGTGCACCACTACTACGGCGAGGCGCATGCGCACTACCGTCAGCGCGTCGTGATTGTTGGCGGCGGCAATTCGGCGGCGGAAGCTGCGCTCGAACTGCATCGCGCCGGCGCGCACGTCACCGTCGTGCATCGCCGACCCACGCTCAAGCGGACCATCAAGTACTGGGTGCGGCCAGACATTCAGAACCGGATCAAGGAAGGCTCGATCGCCGCGCACTTTGGCTCGCAGCTGGTCGAAATCCGTCCCGCATCCGTCGTCGTGCAGACCATTCCAGGCGCAACAGACGATGAAGTGGCGCGCGAGAAAGAGGTGGTCGGCGATGCCGATGCCTCTCACGAGGCCGCGGTGCTCATTACACCACGCATCGGCGAATCAGCGGTGGGTGAGGTGAAAACGACAGAGGTGGCGGCCGACACCGTGTATCTGCTCACCGGCTATCGCGCCGACGCCGAGCTGATGCGCGCAGCCGGCATTGCGCTCAACGACCGCCAGGCGCCGGTGCTCGATCCGGCGACCTTTGAAAGTAACGTGCCGGGGCTGTTCGTCGCCGGCGGCGCGATTGCGGGTGTCGACACCGGCACCGTGTTCATCGAGAACGGGCGGTTTCACGGGCAGAAGATTGTGGACACCATCGCCGCGCGCCTCGATCAGCTCGGCTGACGGCGCGAACCCGTCCCACGCTCTTCGCGGCCGGTCCGATCTTCGACTTCGCTCAGATCGTCATGAGGGAACTCGAAGGGCGCTCGCCGGGGAACGCATCGCTTCGCCGCCGAGAGTGGACACGTAGTGTCCGGCTTCAGCCGGACCATTTCAGCGGCTGGTTTTCGAACCTTTATCGCGAAGCAACAGGTCGACCTTGTTGTGGAGCGACAGCACCGAATCGGCCAGCAGCCGGGTGTCGCCCCTGGCGTCCTCAATCAGAACACGCAATCTGCTGCTTGACGCGTCCAGCTGCTCGACGAGTTCTGCCCTCGTCGCAAGCGGCGCGATGGCGGCGCTCATTTCCGCCTTCGTCGGTAGCGTTGGCAGAATCTGCTCGACCATCGAGAGCCGGGTATCGAAACTATGGCGATCGATCTCTGACGACTTTTTCGACATTGCCGTAATCCCGGAAGGAATCGCACGTGACTCGCAGATTCGAGGGACGCCGATCCTAGCATCGTCGACTGGCTTCGCAACGCGTGTGCCACAGCGAACCCGTTCCCTCTCCGAGAGCCGGAGCGACATCTGTGTCCGAGGTAAGCACAAGGCGCCGAGATGGCGTATTAGCACTGTGAAGCGAGGCGATGACGCTGAGCGTGTGGACGGAGGGTGTGCGTGATGTGGCTCTTTCGAAGTTCTCCTGCCAGCCCGAAGATGTTGTCGATCATGCGGATTGTCGTGGCCTTCCTGTTCTTCACGGTCGGCACGATGAAGATGTTTGGCTATCCATCTCGCGGCGGTGAGCGCAGGCCCTTCAATCCATTTACCCAGATTGGTCTGGCGGCGATCATCGAGGTCGTCGGCGGCACGCTGGTAATGGTTGGACTCGCCACCCGGCCGGCCGCCTTCATCATGTCGGGCGAAATGGCGGTGGCCTATTTCCAGAGCTACGCCGACAAGTCGTTCTTCCCGGTGATCAACGGCGGCCAGTCGGCGGCCACGTTCTGCTGGATCTTCCTGTACCTCGCATTCGCAGGTTCTGGTCCGTGGAGTTTGGACGCCGTGTTGTTCCCGGCGCGGAAGGACGTTCCGCATCAGAGACCGTAACCCGAGCCTCGGCGCTCAACGCGGCAACTGCACGAGCACCGTGTGCAGCATTCCCGGGGGCTCGGGCAGGTCGTCGACATAGAGCGCCTCGCCGGCGACGTGCCTGCCTGCGCTGTCGTGCGGCAGCGATGCGCCGATGACCGTCTCGCCGCGCCCGGTGTCAGCCATAGGCGCGGATCCTGGCCGCCGTCGCGCCGTCGCGGGCTTCCGCTGCGAAGCGCGTCCACAGGGCGGTCGCGACGTAGCGCCGATAGGCGGCCGAGCGGGGCAGGTCGTCGATCGGCGTCAGCGCCTCGGCGATCGCGGCGCGGACCTGGTCGTCCAGGCTCGTGTCCCACATGCGGCCGACGAGCAGCGCCTCGACGGCGCGCAGCCGCAGCGGGATCGCCGCCACGCCGCCGAAAGCGATGGCGCAGTCCACGATGCGCCCGTCGGCGCCGCGATCGATCCGCAGGCAGGCGCAGACC
>CADEEX010000348.1:2703-5044 GCA_902826465.1 uncultured Acidobacteriota bacterium | reverse complement strand
CTGGCGTACGACCCGAGCACGCGCACCATCGGTGCGAATTCCTCGAGATGCGCAAGCGCCCGCCGGCACGGTTCATCGTCTTTGGCCATCGCCAGATCGACGTAGAACAAATATTCCCATTTACGGCTGGGAAACGGCCTCGACTCGAGCTTCGTGAGATTGATGTCGCGGAGCGCAAACACGGCCAGTGCCTTGAACAGCGCGCCGGGCTCGTTGGCGAGCGTGAAAACAATGGACGTCTTGTCGGCCCTGGCCGCCGACAGCGGCTGCCGCCCCACCACCAGGAAGCGTGTGGTGTTGTTCTCGTAGTCCTGAATGGCCGACTTCAGCGTCGCCAGCCCGAACACCTCCGCCGCGCGGGCCGAGGCGATTGCCGCGGCGTCTTCAAGACGCTCGTCGGCAATCATCTTGGCGCTGCCGGCGGTGTCATAGGTGGCCACGATCTCGACCCCTTCGAGGGTCCGGAGGAAGCGGTCGCACTGCGCCAAGGCCTGCGGATGCGAGTACACCTTCCTTACCTGCGCCAGCGTCCGGCCTGGCAGCGCCAGCAGGTGATGCACCACCGGCACTTCCAGTTCACCGACGATGGGCAGCGGATGCTCGAGCAGCAGGTCGAAGTTGCGGTGAATGCTGCCGCCAATCGAGTTCTCAATCGGCAGGACGCCGTAATCGACGCTGCCCCCGTTCACGGCGGCAAACACGTCTTCAAAGCTCTTGCACGGCAGCAGCGTCCCGTCGGACGTCAACTGACGTGACGCGGCTTCACTGAACGCTCCGGGTTCGCCTTGATAGGCAATGCGCACGCGCACGGCTCCAGACTGCCTGCCGGGGGCGGACCACCCGCCCTGCGGCGAAAAAACGAAAAGGCCATCAATCCCGCGAAGGATGATGGCCCCTTGAGCTAAAGACTCTTCGGTGCTGCCATCATCCGGTGGGCCGGACGACCGTCACGACCACGACGACGAAACCGACGAGGACGTCGAAAATTCGTGCGCGGAGGTTGGAAATGAGCACCATGACCGAAAAGAATTACAGCGGTTCGCGCGCAAACTGTCAAATAGAAACAATTTACAAGATTATAAGCCACGCTGATTGTCGAGGCCTTTCCATAAACATCATGAATATCGACCCCCTCCCGGGTCGGCAATAGCGCCACTTCCCGCCCACGTGCGACAATCGCGGCCATGCCCCTCCGGTTACTTGCCGCCATGGCCATCGCCGGCCTCCTGTCGGTCGCCTGCGGCATCACGACGCCCGCCGACAACACCATCGACGACATCGCCGGCATCATTCCCGTGGGCGGCTCCGACTTCCGTGAATTCAGCGTCAAGAACAATGGCGAGCTGCAGGTGACCATCACCAGCCTGGTCCCCTCGCCGAGCGCCTCGCTTGGTGCCGCCGTCGGCCAGGTCGTCAGCGGCCAGTGTGTGCCCATTCAGAACTACCTGGCGCCGCTCGTCGCCAACCGGACCATCGAGTTCGGCTACATCAACAAGGGCAGCTTCTGCGCCTTGTTCTACGATACCGGCGCCCTGACGTCGCAGACCAACTACACCGGCAAGATTTCGCATCCGTAGCACCAGCGCCTCTGGCGCGCCGCCCCAGGAACCCTGCCACCGGTGGAACCAGGACCCTGGAACCTCTTCCACACCGTATAATCCGTCAGTGCAATTCGACAGCGCCGCGTTCATCTGGGTTGCGATTGCGCTGCTGGCGGCGATCGTCGAGATCTCGATCCCCCATTTCGGCGTCATCTTCGTCAGCGCCGGCGCCATCGTCGCCGCCCTCGCCGCCGCCCTCAACGCGCCGTTCGCGGCGCAGATTCTTCTCTTCGTCATCGCCCTCGCCGTCTCGTTCACGCTGATTCGCCCGCGGCTGGTGAAGAACATGTCGTCCCGCGGCGTGCCTTCGCGCACTGATGCGCTGGTGGGCAAAGACGGTGTCGTCACGCACGATATCGACCCGACCGTCGGCGCCGGGCGCGTCAACGTCGGCGGTGAAGACTGGGCGGCTCGTGCCGCCGCCGCCATGCCGGCCGGCACGCGCATCCGCGTCGTCGGTGCCGATGGCATCGTCCTGGAGGTAAGGTCCGCATGACACCTGTACTCGCGCTGGTGGTGTTGCTCGTCATGATCGTCTTCATCAAGGCGGTCAAGATCGTCCCGCAGAAGCAGGTGAAGATCATCGAGCGCCTCGGCAAGTACCACCGCACCGCCGAAGCCGGACTCAATACCATCTTCCCGTTCCTCGATTCGGTGCGCGACTCGATCGACCTCCGCGAACAGATCACCAAGATCGAACCGCAGCCAGTGATCACGCGCGACAACGTCACCATGGAGGT
>CADEEX010000348.1:0-2603 GCA_902826465.1 uncultured Acidobacteriota bacterium | reverse complement strand
ACGATGGAGAAGCAGATGACGGCGGAGCGCACCCGCCGCGCCGTGGTCACCACCGCCGAAGGCGAGAAGTCGTCTGCCATCCTTCGCGCTGAAGGCCAGAAGCAGTCGCAGATTGTGACCGCCGAAGGCGCGAAGGAAGCGGCGATTCTGGCCGCGGAGGGTGAAGCGCAGGCGCAGTTGCGAGTCGCGCAGGCCCAGGCGCAAGCGATCCAGGTGGTGGCCTCTGCGATTGGCGAGTCCGGAAACCCGGCGCAGTACCTGATCGCGCAGCGCTACATGGAATCGCTGTCGGCCATCGCCAAGGACGCCGACAAGATCGTCTTCATGCCCTATGAGGCCACGGGCGTACTGTCGTCGCTCGGCGGCATCAAGGAACTGCTGACGCAGACGTCGAAGTAGCAGCAGCGTTCATCTTCACCTTGATCACCAGCTTGCGGACGCGCGACGCCGCGGGCGCAGGCGCTGTCACGCCTGGCATGTGCGCGTCGTGCTGGAACAACACGACGAACCGTCCTGGCCTGAGCGACACGAACTCCCCTGTCCCACGGGCGAACAGGATGTCCTTCTCGGCATCGTAGGGATCGCTGTCCAGGGTCTCGAGCGCGGTCACGCCGATCCACTCTTCCCCACTCAGCAGGCACTGCACGTCGACGTGCTGGCGATGCGCTTCCCACACCGATTCGGCCTGCGGTTTCGTGTCGTAGTCGGACACGATTGCGAACACATCGTCGCCGTCGACGACGTGCCGTCCAGGCGGCAGCGCATGCGCCTGGCCCGACTGCAGGAACGCCAGCGCCGTGTGAAGCCGTGGATGCATTCCGAAGTAGAGTGAAGCGCGCGATACGTCGTCGAGAATCACTCCATCAGCTTATCCGAGGTGCGTCATGCAGCAGGAGATCGAAACGCTGGTCGATCAGTTTGAATCACGGAAGATGTCGCGGCGTCAGCTGGTCGCGTCGCTGGCTGCGCTCGCCGCCGGCGCCGGCCACGCGTCGGCGCAAACGCCGGCGGCGCCGACCATGGCCGCACAGGGCAAGACGATCAATCACGTGTCGCTGGCCGTCACCGATGTGGAGAAGGCCGCCGACTTCTACGCGAAGGTGCTCAACCTGAAGGTGGTGAGCAGGCCCGGCAACGGCGGCATCAATCTGGGACTGAGCGACGGATTCCTGGGGCTCTACAAGCTCGCCAACCCAGGCACCGTGAATCACTTCTGCATCGGCGTCGACAATTTCAATCCCGACGCGATGGCGGAAAAACTGAACGCCATGGGCATTCGGGCCAACGTTGACCGCAATCCTGCGAATCGAACCAGCGGCGGCGATCAGCTCTACTTCAACGGATTCGACAATTGCCGCGTGCAGCTCGGCGCGAACGGCTATCAGGGGTGATGACATAACGTGTTGGGATGGAGAGATTGGGATGTAGGGATGTGGTGAGGTCGATCGCGACACCCTCGCGACAACATCTACATCACCACATCCCGACATCTCCACATCGCTACATCCCAATCTCTCCACATTTGCTATGTCCGACGACTGGCAGCGCCACCTGGAGCGATGGGCGGACGCGGGGGTCATCGACACAGATACCGTCGAGCGCGTCCGCACCTTCGAACGGTCGCATCCGCACGACGAGCGACTCTCGTGGCCGATCCGACTCGCGCTCGTCTTTGGCGCAGTCGCGCTCGGTGCGGGCGTGCTGCTGTTTGTCTCGGCGCACTGGGACGGTCTTCCGCCGGCGTCCCGCTTCTCGCTCGTCCTCCTGCTGACCGCCGTGTTTCACGTCGGCGGCGGAGCGGCGTCATCGCGGCAGCCGGCGCTCGCCACCGCGCTTCACGCCATCGGCACGCTGGCGCTCGGCGCAAGCATCTTTCTGACCGGGCAAATCTTCCATCTGGACGAACGCTGGCCCGCGGGCTTCATGCTCTGGGCGCTCGGCGCGGTGATCGCCTGGCTGCTCCTTCGCGACCTGCCGCAGTGTGGACTGTCGGCCCTGCTGGTGCCGCTCTGGCTCTCCACCGAGTGGGTGGATGCGACTGCCGCGCTGTCGGCGCTGACGCGGGACTCGTCGCGAGTTCTCGCGGTCGGCCTGTTTCTGACCTCGCTCTCATATTTCACCTGCCTCGGTCACCGAACGGCGCGTCCCAGACTCGAGCGCTATCGCAGCCTGCTCGTACGCATCGGCACCATCGCATTGGTTCCAACGGCGGCGCTTCTGGCCGTCATCGCCTATGACATCCCTGGCGAGCGCAACCTCCTGTCCGAACGGATGGGCCCTGCTCTCCACAGTGCTGGCTGTCTTGTTGCGCTCGTGCTGCCCCTCGGTCTGTCGATCGTGACTCGTCGTCGGCATGCCTGGATATTCGGCGTCGCGGTGGCCTGGGTAATCATGCTCTGGCCGATGAGTGCGCTCGGCGCGCTCGCGCCGTTCGGGTGGTGGGCCCTCGGCAGCATCGGCTTGGTGGGCTGGGGTCTGATGGATTCGCGAACCGAGCGGATCAACATGGGCGCGGTGGTGTTCGGCAGCAGCGTCCTGGCCTTCTACTTTTCTCAAGTGATGGACAAACTCGGACGATCGGCCAGCCTGATCGTGGTCGGAGT
>CADEEX010000347.1 GCA_902826465.1 uncultured Acidobacteriota bacterium | reverse complement strand
CGAGTGTGGCGACGAACGGTCGGACAACCGCTCGTCGCCGCGATCGTGCGGTCATTACTCGCCGGGAATCATCAGGTGCGCGGTGGAAGTGCCGGCGTTCATGATCCAGACGCCGCCGCCCCGCCCGTTATCCGGCAGGCCGAGCGTGGCGGTGGTGGCGCCTGGAACCGCCACCGTCATGTGCGGGTGCATGTGTTCGCGGTCCGGACCGTTCATGTTGAAGAAGACCGACCCGAACTCCGGCTTGACGCGAGTACCAGCGGTCTCGGCCGCTGCGATCGCGACGTTCGCCTTGGCGCGATCACCGACCGCCTCGAATTTCATGCTCTGCGCCACGCGTGGCAGGTTCCCCGCCATCGTGCATTCCACCGAGAACGGCTGCTGCAGCGGTGCGCCCGATCGGTCGTAGCAGACCAGCGTGTTGGTGCCTTTCTTCAGCGTGTCGTAGGTGTAGTCGGCCTTCCACTTGATGACGGTGGCCGCTTCGCGAAGGTTCGGTGGCGCCGCGAGCAGCGCCTTGGCGATCGGGTCGTCCGCCGGGGCCTGCGCGTGGGCGGCGGCGGCCACAGCCAGCGCCGCAAGAGCGATTGTGAGGATGCGCTTCATGCCAGTTCTCCAGAATGGGTCCGCTTGCCGGACCCTGGTGCGCGCGGGGGCGCGACGCACGCCGGCAATTATCGCCCGCACGAGAGTCAGTACGGCGGAATATTTCGGTCGTACAGACGACGAGCCCGCTGACGCAGGCTCGTGCCGTTGCGTATGGTTGTCGAGGTCTCGTCAGCGGCGGTTGGGTGACTTCCGACGCCGAATCGCTCCGAGAACGAGGGTGCCGGCGCCGAACAGCAACAGCGAAGCCGGTTCCGGGACCGCTTCGACGGCAATCGCGTCGAGGTGCGGATAGGTGTAAGGCTGCCCGACGGGCGCCGAGTTGGTGAACCTCAGGAGCGTGGATGTTGATGCGCCCACGAAGCTGACACTGTACGGCGTCCAGAGGTTGTTGCCTGTGAATGATTGAGAGAAACCGCCGATGTTGACCAGCAGTGTGCTCGTTCCTGGCGGCACGAACGACGCGAAAAGAAAGGTCAGGTTGTACAGCTGCCCGATGTCGGTAGCGAGCGCCTGCTCGATGTAGTCGCCGGCCAGTTCCAATTGAACTGCCTGGTCGCCCTCACCCACACCCTGGAGGTTTCCGACCTGGTAGTTCGTGTCGAACTGAACGGTGCCACGGCTCGGTCCACCATTGGTCCAACCCCAACCAGTATCGCCCGTGACGCGGTACTCGTAGCCAACCGTCGCGGTCACGACCGGTGCCTCGAAGCCGCCGTTGACCACGATGCTGGCTGCGAAGGTGGGCGTCGCTGACAGGGAGCAGAGTGAGACGAGTAGTGCGAGGCGGCCGGCTTTCATGTGGGCTCCAGTGCTTCGGACTTGATTTTGGCCAACCGATGGAAGAATCGCGCCAAGCCAGACCCTCGTGAAACATTGGGAAAAGCCGGCGACTCCCTGAGAAAGGTCGCGCCGCGGGAAACTTTCTTCGCGAGAACGGACGCGGTCGGCGCCCTGCTCGACTCCGAGCCCCCATCCGGCACAGGGCGTTTGCACACAAAGTGGCCCACGTCGTCCCAGAACACTGGCGACGCCCGTCGTTCCGTTCGTATCATCGCGGCATGCGCTCCCTACCCGCTCTCTTCATCGTCGCAACGCTAACCGGTTGTAACACCGCGACGACGCCTCCTCCGAGTGAGGTAACTGCCGCGACGCGGGCGGCGGAAACCGCCCGGCTCACCGCGTATCTCGATGCCGAGTATGAGGAAGAACTGGCGATGAGCCCGGAAGACCTCACTGGCCAGGGACGGAAGGAACAGTACGGGAAGTTCGACGACCGTTCCGAGGCCGGCCTCGACCAGCTGCTCGAGTGGCGCCGCACGAGCGTCGCCGACATGAAGGCCACCGTCAACTACGAGCGGCTGGACGACGATGGCAAGACGTCGTTCGACATCTGGTCGCAGGAACTCGATCGATTCGAACGGCGGATGAAGTACCGCCGGCACTTCTATCTGTTCGCTCGCGGCGGCGGTCACACCGGCCTGCCGCAGTTCCTCATCAACTTCCACCGCGTCGACGACAAGAGCGATCTCGACGCCTATCTCTCCCGCCTCGCGCTCGTCGACGATGCCCTCGATCAACTGCTGGTGCGCGCGAAGGCGGCAGCCGCAGATGGCATTCGGCCACCGCCGTTCTCCTTCGAGCAGTCGCTGAGCGAAGTGCAGCGCATTACCACTGGCGCGCCCTTCACCGGTGGCGCCGATTCGGCGCTGTTCGCCGACGCGAAAGCCAAGATCGCGGCCCTGCGGCAGGCCGGCACGGTCACCGTGGGGGAGGCCGCGGCCCTGGTCGACCGCGCGTCGCAACTGCTCGTCACCGAGGTGAAGCCGGCCTACGCGCGGATTGGCGCGTGGCTCGAATCCGATCGCCGGAACGCGTCGGACTCCTCGCAGGGGGCGTCGGCGTTGCCCGATGGCGGCGCCTTCTACAACACCGCGCTCTTTCTCCAGACAACGACCACCATGACGAGTGACGAGATACACGCGCTCGGCCTGGCGGAGGTCGCTCGGCTGCGTGCCGAGATGGAGGCGCTCAAGGCAAAGGTCGCCTTTACGGGGTCGCTGCCTGAGTTCTTTGCGTTCATGCGACGCGACAGGCAGTTCTACTTCCCGAACACCGACGAGGGGCGCGCGGCCTATATCGCGCTTGCCGAGCAGTATCTCGGCGACATGCAGAGGAAGCTGCCGGAGTATTTTGGTCTGCTGCCGAAGGCCGGGCTTGTCGTCAAGCGCGTCGAGCCGTTTCGCGAAGAGCCGGGCGGCGCGCAGCACTACTTCGCTGGAACGCCAGACGGCTCGCGTGCCGCCATCTTCTATGCGCACCTGTCAGACATGAACGCGATGCCGAAGTTTCAGCTGGAAGACGTCGCCTACCACGAAGGCGTCCCCGGACATCATCTGCAGATCTCAATCGCCCAGGAACGCACCGGGCTGCCGACATTCAGGCGCCAGTACGGCTACGGCGCGTTTTCGGAGGGCTGGGGGCTCTACGCCGAGGCGCTCAGCAAGGAGATGGGACTCTTCACCGACCCGTACTCTGACTTCGGCCGCATCGGCGGCGAAATCTGGCGCGCCATCCGCCTGGTCGTCGACACCGGGATGCACGCCAAGGGCTGGAGCGAACAACAAGCCGTCGACTACTTCCTCGCCAACTCGCCGTTGGCTGAAGGCGCGATCCGTTCAGAGGTGCGCCGTTACCTGGTCACGCCTGGGCAGGCGACCACCTACAAAATCGGCATGATGACGTTCCAGCGGCTGCGCGACGAGGCCCGCCAGGCCCTCGGTACCAGGTTCGACTATCGCGCGTTCCACGACGTGGTGCTCGGCGGTGGCAGCATGCCGCTGCCGGTACTCGAGGGCCGCGTCCGTCGCTGGATTGCGGCGCAACAGACTAAGTCGTAGCCTCTGGCGGGTTTCGCTCGCATCACGCCTCGTCTTGTCGCCCGCGGCACAGCCGCGATTGGTATGATTCCCCGTCGTTCGATTCACGACACACAGTCGAGGAGTTCGTATGCGCGCTTTTGGAATACTCAGTCGCGGTGTGATGGCAGTGACGCTCGCCGCCATGTTGGCCGCCTGCGGCGGCAGTCCCAGCGATCCGGACGACGACGACAACAACGGCAATCCGGGCGGCAATCCGGGAAACTGCAGCGTTCCGGTCGGTGTGCTCGGCTGTGCGCGCGGGCTCATCGTCGCCCAGATCGACGGTCAGACGGTGAACTTCGGCGTGTCTGCCGGCGCCGCGACGTATACGCCCATCGCGGCGAATCCGGCGCTCGGGCTCCCAGCGCAGGATTTCATTTTATGGGTCGGCGTTGCGGCCAACAACAGCCAGCTCTCGTTCGTGACACGGGCGAAGACCGGGCAGTCGGCTGTGGGTCTCAACGTGATCGATGCCGAAACGCGCAACGTGTCGGTGAACTCGATCACCTACATCACGCCGACAGGCGCGCCGGTGGCCCCGGGATGGTTCAGCAGTGTGGCCGGCGGCACCGGCACGTTCACTGTGGACGCGGTATCCACGACGGCGGCGCGTGGCAGTTTCAATGTGCCGACACTGATCGCAATTCCCAATTCGCCCGCCACGGGCACGAAGCGGATTACGGGCACCTTCAACGTCACGTTCTAGACGCGCTATTCGCTCAGCAGCGCTATCAGCTTCGCGGTGAGCGCCGGACCGAGGTCGTCGATGCGTTGAATGCGCGTCGCGTTGCGGTAGAACTGCGACACGTCGTGCCCAATGCCGATGGCCGCGAGCGCCACCGGCGATCGCCGCTCGATGTGTTCCACCACCGCGGCCAGATGGCCATCGAGATAGTCGAAACCGTTGGCGGCGAACGTCGCCTCGTCCATCGGCGTGCCGTCTGACACCACCACCAGAATCCGTCGTTGCTCTGGTCGCACGAGCAGCCGCTGATGCGCCCAGGCCAGCGCCTCGCCGTCGATGTTTTCTTTCAGCATCTCATCGCGCAGGAACAGGCCCAGGCCCAATCGCGCACGCCGCCACGGCACGTCGGCCGCCTTGATCACGATGTGTTCGGTCGCGTTGAGTCGCCCCGGCTGCTCCGGATAGCCGTCGGCCGCCCACTGGCGCCCAGGTTCGCCGCCATCCCAGTCGCGCGTGGTGAAGCCGAGCACTTCGCACTTCACGCCGCAGCGTTCGAGCACGCGCGCGAAGATCTCGACGGTGAGCGCCGCGATCTTCATCGACCGCCCTTTCATCGACCCCGAATGATCGATGAGGAGTGTCACCACCGTGCTCGGGAACGGCGACTCGAACTCCTGCTTGAACGGACGCGCCGCGCCACCACTGGCCACGAATGCCGACAGTCGCGACTGATCGAGCAACCCGTCGTCGAGGTCGAATCGCCACTCGCGCGTCTGCTTCGCCATGAGCACGCGCATCAGCCGCTTCGACAGTCGCGCCACCATGGAGCGCATGGGCGTGAAGTCGGCATCGAGCCGCAGTCGGAGCGCCGC
>CADEEX010000346.1 GCA_902826465.1 uncultured Acidobacteriota bacterium | reverse complement strand
GTTTCTGGCTGCTGGAGCGAAGGGTGCCGGCAAGTCGACACTGATGACTCGGCTGCTGTTCGACGGTTTTACCGTGTTTGGCGACGAGGTCGTGCTCGGGCTGGGCCGCGACGTGATCGCGTTGCCGCGCCGATTTCATTTGAAGTCGCCCGGGCTCAACCTTCTGCCTGAGGTGGCCGTCATGGCCGATCGCCTGCCGTTCGTCATGGGCGATGCGGGCCACAAGATCATGGCCTTCGACCCGACCGATGCCGGCTTCCCGTGGACAATCCGCCGCGGCAGACCAGAGGCGATCTTCTTTCTTCACCCGAATCATGGCGGCGCCACGCTGGTCGAGCCCTGCTCGCAGGTCGACATGATCCAGGCGCTGATGACGCAAAGCGCGCTCGATGAGGAAGATGGCGTCAAGTGGATCCGTTCAATTGGCGCACTGGTACGCGACGCCGAGTGCTATAACTTACGGGTGGGTGACCTGTCGACTGCCGCGTTGGTGGTCGGGACCACGTTGAAGGCCGCCGTGCCCTGTGAGCCGGGCACCGACCTTCGTTAAAGGAGTAACTGTGGCAGACCAGGACGACGATTTGGACGTGCTTACCCGCGTCACCCCCGCAAGGCGCCAGTTCGTGCGCGATCTGGTGCGCGGCGGATTTGCGGTGCCGGCCATTGCCACGTTCTCGATGTCGGCGTTGCAGGTCGCCACGCTCGGCGCCCAACCTCCTCACGGATCCTGACGCCGTGTGACGGACGTCTCCTGCAGCGCCGTCCTCATCGCCAGGAACGAAGAGGCGATCATCGAGGGGTGCCTGCGATCGGTCCGCGATCTCGCCGACGAGATCGTCGTCTTGGACACCGGGTCGACTGATCAGACCCGCGACCGTGCCAGGAATCTCGGTGCCCGCGTTGTCGAGTCAGACTGGCGCGACGACTTTGCGAAGGCGCGAAACGAGGCGGTCTCGCACGCTCGGGGTCAGTGGATTCTCTCGATCGACGCCGACGAGCGTATCATGCGCGGCGATCGAGAAGGGCTGCGGCTGCTCCTGTCCGACGCGTCGCGGGTGGCCTACCGCCTGTGGCTCCGCCCCGACGCCGCCTTCACTCCCTTTCGCCACTGTCGTCTGTTCCGCAACCACCGCGATATCAGGTTCGAGGGGCGCATCCGCGAATCGGTAGTACCGTCACTCCGGCGCCTGGCGGACCAGCAGGCGAGTGGCCATGCATCCAATCGATCGTCGTTCGATGTGCTTGTCGGCGACTGCGATGCCTGGATCGAGCACCACGACGAGCCTGCCGTCAGGCATCGTAAGCATGGACGCGATCTGCCGCTCCTGAGGCAGGCTATCCAGGACGACGATGAGAACGCGCTGTACTGGACCGACCTTGGGCGAGCGCTGGCTGGCGTCGGCGACTCGGGCGGTGCGCTGACCGCCTGGCAGCGGGCGATTGAGCTGGTCCGTCGACGGGGAAGTGGGCGCCCCACCGATAGTCTTCCCTACACCGACGTGTTGCAACACCGCACCGACGATGGGCAGCGGCGAGCGCTCCTCGACGAGGCGTCGGCACGCTTCCCTCAAAATCACCTGCTGGTCTGGCTGCGCGCCGAGTCGCTCGTTGCCGAGCGGCGCTTCGAGGTCGCCGAACCGCTGCTTCGAGGTCTGGCCTCGATCGATGGCGAACGCGACGCCTGTCCGGATCTGGCGTACGACCGTCGGATCTTCGCCGAGTTCGCGTATCTGGGGCTGGCGACCTGCTGCGTCGGTGCTGGCCGATGGGCGGAGGCGGCTGAATGGTACGGGCTGGCCGAAGCCGCGCAGCCTTCAAGCCTCGAATATCGGGCCAAGCGTACGCTGTCGCTCAGGCGTGCGGGAGGGGGCGGCCGCCCGGCGGGCCTATGACCAGGACGTCCATCATCACGGACCTGATTCGCAAGAACGGCTACACCACCTACCTGGAGATCGGCGTGGCCACCGGCGAAAACATCCGCGGAGTGGCGACCGTGCCAGGGCTGCACATCGTTGGCGTCGACCCGGCGCCGTTGTGCGAGTTCGTCACCGATCCGGTCGATTCGGATACGTTCTTTGCGTCGAACACCGAGACCTTCGACCTGGTGTTCATCGATGGCTGTCACCTCGAAGCGCAGGTCGATAAGGACATTGCCCATGCGTTATCGGTGCTGAACGACGGCGGGACGATTGTCATGCACGACTGCAATCCGGCGATCTACGAGCATGCCACCGAGGACTGGCTCCTGGCGGAATGGAACGGGACGGTCTGGAAGTCGGCGACGAAGCTTCGCTGCACTGATGCCTCGGTCACGCTCCGTGTCGTCGACACGGACTACGGATGCGGCATTCTCACACGCGGCCGATCGCGCCTGTACACAGGAGCCGATGTCGACACCTGCTTGACGTGGGACTATTTCGATGCCCACCGCCGCGACATTCTCGACTTGATCGCCCCCGAGGAGTTCACAAGACTGTATCTGTGAGCGCGACCTCTCGCGGAACGCACCGATGACGCTGGTATTCACGACCGCTTTCAATCGGCCCGACTTCATCGAACTGCAGCATCGGCTCTTCGAACGCTTTCTGCAGGACGACTACCGGTTTGTCGTGATCAGCGACGCCGATACCGAGGAGCGACAGCGCCGCATTCGAGAGATGTGCGACCGGCTCCAGATCGCCTGCCATCAGGTGCCGTCGGAGATTCACGATCGTCCGTATCTGCATCGCAGTGCCGGCGATAACTATCACAATCCCAATGTGCGTCACTGCAACTCCGTGCAGTGGGCCTGGGACACGTTTTTCGCGCGTCACCACGGGCCGGTCATGGTCATCGATTCCGACATGTTCATGATCCGACCGTTCTCGGTCGAGAAGACGCTCGAGCAACAGCATCTGGCCGGTGTTTTCTGGGGCGCCGAAGACGCGCAGACCGGCGCCATCAGGTCGTACCTGTGGCTCGCCCTGATCCTCCTGAACAACCCGCGTCTACCGGAGCGACAGACGATCTGCTTCAACTGCGGATGGCTGCCGGCGACCGCCACCGTCTGTGACAGCGGCGGATGGACCTACCTGTATCTCAACAAGCACAAGGAAACGCTGAAGGTATTGACGCTCGGTTACGAACAGGGACAGCAGTTCTTCTGCCCGTTTCGTTACGCCTCAGCGGAGTCGCAGCAGTTCGACGATCTGTCGCCTGAGGTGATCGCCGCCGCGCTGACCGCGCGAGGCTTCTCCACGCCGGAGATCGATCTCGTGCTGAAGAAGCCGTATACGATCGAGTTTCTGGCCGACAATCACTTCCTCCACTACCGGGCCGGCACGAACTACGAGCAGTACCCGGATGAATTTCTCTCGCACAAAGACCGAGTGCTGGCGGCGTTCTTCGAGCAAATTCTTCGGCAGGCGAACTGACGCCGCCTAGTGCGCCGTCACCACACCGGGCGTGTCGGCGTTGTGCCCCTCGCGGGGATGTTCGAGGAACCAGCGATAGGTCGTGCGGATCCCGTCGACGAGCTCCGTCTGGTGACGCCATCCCAGTCTGTGCAATCGACTGACGTCGAGCAGCTTGCGCGGCGTACCGTCTGGCTTGGTGGAGTCGAACACCAGTCCGGCCTCCGGATAGACGATGTCGCGGACGGTTTCCGCCAATTCGCGGATCGACAGGTCGTGGCCGGTGCCGACGTTGATGTGTGTTGATTCGTCGTAGCGATTCATGAGAAAGAGACAGGCGTCGGCGAGATCGTCGACGTGCAGGAACTCTCGCCTCGGTGTGCCAGAGCCCCAGATCTCGACGTTGGCCGACTGAGCGGATCTCGCGTCGTGAAATTTGCGAATGAGCGCTGGAAGCACGTGAGAGCTGGTCAGGTCGAAGTTGTCGTGCGGGCCATACAGGTTGGTGGGCATCGCCGAGATGAAGTCGCAGCCAAACTGCGTGCGGTAGCTCTCGCAGAGTTTGATGCCGGCAATCTTGGCGAGCGCGTACGGCGCGTTGGTCGACTCCAGCGGTCCAGACAGCAGATACTCCTCTCGCATCGGCTGCGGGCAATCCCTCGGATAGATGCACGAGCTGCCCAGATAGAGCAGGCGCTTCACCTTGAAGAGGTGGGCCGCATGCACCGTCGTGGCGTGAATCATCATGTTGTCGTAGAGGAACTCCGCTGGCCGGGTGGAATTCGCCAGGATGCCTCCGACGGTGCCTGCCACCAGCAGCACGAACTCCGGTTGATTGGCCTTGAACCAGTAGTTGACAGCCGCCTGATCGCGGAGGTCGAGCTGCTCGCGGGTTGCCGTCAGCACATGCGCGTAGCCCTCGGCGTTCAACCGACGCATGATGGCCGAGCCGACAAGGCCGCGGTGCCCGGCGACGAAGATCCGGGACGAACGATTCATTCTCTCCATCGCCACCATCTTCGCGGAAAAGCGGGCAGCGGCGACAGTCAAACTGTCAGCCCATGGCACTACGAACGGCCGATGTTGTGGGCGACGACCCAGGTCGCATAGAGCAGCAGCCCTGCACCGACCGGCACCAGTGCGATGCCGAGGCCTGGGTCACCGGCGTAGAACCTGACGCCGCCCGCGAAGAAGCCGAGCGGCAGCAAGACGGTTGAGGCGCCGAAGCCCGTGGACGCCTGCCGTTGGGCGCGCGCGGGAAGGTCAGGCCAGGCGGCGATCGTGGCCACGAATCCGAGGTTGACGAGTCCGAGCAGCACGCCGTGGGCGTGCGCCAGCGTCCACATCAGACGCCGGGTCTCATTCGTGGCGTCGAGGTAGGCGCCCACCTTGAAACCGTGCAGTGCCTCGAGCCCCAGGCCCAGCAGGCCATAGCCAAACAGCGCCCACCATCCCAACAGCAGATGACGCTTGACCAGGCTGGGAGGAGTGGCAGGACGGCTCACGCGCCCGGATTCTATGTCACGTGAGGTCCCCGAGCCCCGAGCCCCGCCCTTCGACGTTGCTCAGGGCGGCCCGAGCAAGGTCGAGGGCCGAGTCCCGATCTCCTAGCCCCGAGCCCCGAGCCCCGAGCCCCGATAGTGTGTTAGTCTCCGCCCCTCTCAACTTGAGGAGGCTGCATGCTGCGGAAGTCCTG
>CADEEX010000345.1 GCA_902826465.1 uncultured Acidobacteriota bacterium | reverse complement strand
GATCGGTGTTTCTCACGTTGAAGCTGAAGTGCGTCAACCCGATCTGGTTCCAGGGAATCGGCACGTGCGGCTGCTTCGGCTCGAACGCGAAGATTTCGAGAATGCCGCCGCCAGGCACCCTCACCCATCCGATTTTGCAGCGCGGCATAGCGGCGTTCACGCCGAAGAACGTCCGCACCCGCTCCGGCGGCGTATCGGCGACGCCGACGAGCGGACACCCGAAGATGTCCGCATAGAACCGTACGGCGGTGTTGAAATCGGACACCGTGATGCCGACATGGCTGAACGAACGCGCTTTCACGATGTCTGCTCCGTGGGAAGGCCGAGTTCGGTGGTCTTGATGTGATCGGCAACGCGCAGTGCCTGCGCGATGATGGTCAGCGCCGGGTTCACGGCGGCGGACGAGGGGAAGAACGACGCATCGACGACGAAGAGATTCCGGACATCGTGACTCCGGCAATACTCGTCCAGCACCGACGTGCGGGGGTCGTGGCCGAACACCGCCGTGCCGCATTGATGTGTGGTGTTCTTGCTGCCGTGCGAATGGGTGACCACGGCCCAGAAGCCCAGACGCTTCAGGACTTGGCTCATCTCTTTTACCAGCAGGCGATGCGGCTCGACGTTGTTCTGCCGATAGGTGAGCCGAATCTGCCCGTTGGCTTCCACGGTAACGCGGTTGTCGTCGTGCGGCAGGTCCTCGGACATCGCCAGCCAGTCGACGCCTCTCGACACCCACGCCTCGTAGGCCCAGACCGGAATCATCGGATACGCCGTCTGCGCCATGACGCCATGCGTGCGCCCCTGCGACTGAATCTGGCCGAGGGGAAATCGCGTGGACGGTCCCCGCAGGTAGTAGTCGTTGATCGCCACGGTCTTCTGGAACACGGTGGTGTTCTTCCGGAACGGATGAAACCCTTCCATCATCGTCGCCTGATGCGCCATATAGCGGCGCCCCACCAGGCCCGACGAATTGGCGAGTCCGCGGGGATGCTCCGGCGAACTCGAGCGCAGCAGCAGCGCCGCCGAGTTCACGGCACCACACGACACCGCAAACACCGAGGCGTCGACGCGCACCGTCTGTCCGTCGCGCTCCACCTCGACGGCCTCAACGCGTGTGCCGTCGGCGCTCGTCACGAGCCGCCGGGCGCGCGCCCCCGTCCAGAGCGTGATATTCGGCCGCTGCAGGGCCGGCCGAACCGCGCAGGTCTCCGCATCGCTTTTCGCGCGCAGCTTGCATGGGAACGAATTGCAGGTATTGCAGAGAATGCAGCCACCCGCCTCGCCGGGACGAATGAGCCCGAGCGGCAGCGGCGAGGGATGGAGCCCAAAGCCACGCAGTTGCTGCACCAGCGCGCCCATCTCCGCTGAATGCGCGATCGGCGGAAACGGAAACGGGGACCGAGGCGGTTCGGTCGGGTCGTCACCGACGGCGCCGTGCACGTGATACAGGCGTTCCGCGCGGTCGTAGTAGGGCGCCAGCGTGGCGTACTGAATCGGCCACGCGGGCGACACGCCGCCCATGTGTTCCAGGTCACCGAAGTCTTCACGCCGCAGCCGGAACAGCACGCTGCCCCAGAACTTGCTGTTACCGCCAACGTTGTAGTGCATGTACGGGAGGAACGGCTTGCCGCGACCGTCGAGCCACGTTTCCGTGGAGCGGTAGCGGAGCTGTTTCCAGACCGCGTTCGGACTCCAATTCTCGGTTTCCTCCGGCACGGACTGCCCGCGCTCGAGGATCAGCACGCGTGCCGGCGTCTCTGCCAGCGCCCGCGCCAACGTGCCGCCGCCAGCGCCCGAGCCGATGATGACGATGTCGAACTGTGCGGTCACGGCGAGGTGGTGGCGATGGACGCGTAGATCTGATCCATCAGGCGCGGATCGTCGATCGCGCGGTCGAGGCTCATCTCTGGCTGACGGCCGGCATGGATGGACGCGACAAAGTCACGGTACATCGCCTTGTAGCCACGGATGTCGCGAAATCCAGGAAACAGCAGACGCGGCATCCCCTTTCCGCGCACGACGACAAAAGCACCGTTCGACTCGAACGTGATAATGCCGTCGCGTCCAAACAGCTTCGACAACCGAAGTCCGCGAAAGAGCGACGGAATCTCGCGCGAGTAGTAGAGGGATCCCGCCGCGTCATTGTCGTACTGGAACGCCACCATCATGCTCTTCGACCGGCGGTCGGGGCCTGTTGACGCCGGTGCCGGCCGGAAGCCGTGGACGGTACGAATGGTCGGTCCAAGGCTGCCGGCGATGTGCAGCCAGTGGATGCCCTCTTCGAAGAACGCATCGCCGCCGGCCATCGCTTCGTCGTTGCGCCAGTCGTCGGCGGTCTTGAAGCGCTTCGCGATCGTCGTGAAATGCGCGAACACCATGTCGCCAATGGCGCCCTCGGCCAGCAGCCGGCGCAGCGTGCCCACGAGCGGCTTGTAATGATCGTTCTCACCCACCATCACCGTTCGCGCGGCGCGATCGCGAGCGGCCACCGCGGTGTGGTAATCGGCCATCCTGGGAAAGGCCGGCTTTTCGACCAGCACGTGCTTGCCCGCCGCCAGCGCCTGGAGCGTCAGTTCGAGATGGAACCGGGGCGGCACGGCCACCACCACGGCGTCAACATCAGGGGCGGCAATCGCGGCCGCATAGCTGGCATAGGCACGCCCGCCTGGAAACTGCCGGCAGCACGCCTCCGCCTTCGCGGTGTCTCGGCTGGCATAGCTGCAGACGATGTCGCGGCGCAGCGCGGTGAGATGACGGCTATGGACTCGAGTGATGAAGCCACAGCCCAGAAAGGCCACACGGAGCGGTTGGGGCATCGGTGCTCGCGAACGCGACGTCCGCGTCCCCAATCATACCGGTTACCTGTGCCGCCACCGGCTTTCACAGTTTTTGTGAACGCGCGGCGTCCAGCCGCGCAGTTGGTCTGGACAATCGCGATAGAATCCGGACCAGCGTGCAGGATCAACCGACCACCCTCTGGAAAGTCCGTCGCGACACCGAAGAAGTCTCGTGCCTCGTCCGCTTGATGCCCTACGGCATCGAGGTCGACATCGTGCGCAACGGCAAGGTGGTGCTGACGCGGGTCTTCGAAACGGACCACGAGGCGCTCGCCTGGGCCCAGGGCAAGCGGAGCGCCCGCGAGTCCGAAGGCTGGATCGTGCTGCCGACCGAGCCTGCCACCGATCAACGGCCGATCGCGAACTGACGCCGGTCAGCGCCGCGACTCGAGCCTGTCCCACAGGGCGTAGGTGGTGAGCAGTTCCTGCTCCACCTCCGGCAGCCTGGCCAGCGTTCGCGCAATCGTTTCGGCACTCTCGCGATAGAACCCTGACTCACCCATCGCCGCCTCGAGGCTCGCCTTCTCGGACTCGAGCGTCTCGATCTTGGCGGGCAGTGCCTCGAGCTCACGCTGCTCCTTGTAGGACAGCTTCTTCTTCGGCGGCGTTGGCGGCACCGGCGCATTTCCGGCCGCCTTTGCCGAGGTTTGAGCCGCGGGTGACGTACGTCGGCGCTGACGCAGCCAGTCGGCATAGCCGCCGACGTACTCTTCCACGCGCCCGTCGCCCTCGAAGACGATGGTGCTGGTGACCACGTGGTCGAGGAACACGCGATCGTGACTGACCAGCAGCAGCGTGCCGGGCCAGGTCACGAGCTGCGCTTCGAGCAGTTCGAGCGTCTCGAGATCGAGATCGTTGGTCGGCTCGTCCAGCACCAGCACGTTGGCGGGACGAGTCAGCAGTCGCGCCAGCAGCAGCCGGTTGCGTTCGCCGCCCGAGAGCGCACGCACCGGTGAGCGGGCGCGTTCGGGCCCGAACAGGAAGTCGCGGAGGTAGCCGTTGACGTGCTTCGGCTGCCCGTTGACCGTCACGATGTCGTTCCCCTCGCCAATCGTGTCGAACACCGTGCGATCGGGGTCGAGCTGCTCGCGCTGCTGATCGTAATAGGCGACCTGCACGTTGGCACCGACACGCACCTCGCCGGCATCTGGCGCCAGTTCGCCGAGCAGCATGCGCAGCATCGTCGTCTTGCCGGCGCCATTGGGCCCGATCAGTCCGATCCGGTCGTTGCGCATGATCCGCGTCGAAAAATCGCGGACCACGACACGGGGTCCGTACGCTTTGGCAATGTGCTTCGCCTCGAAGACCATGCGGCCGGAACTGTCGCCCTGCTCGACTCGCAGCGCCACGTCGCCCATCACTTCGCGTCGCTCCGCCCGCTCGACACGCATCTCCATGAGCGCCTTGACGCGCCCCTCGTCTCTGGTACGCCGCGCCTTGATGCCCTGGCGGAGCCACACTTCCTCCTGGGCCAGCTTCTTGTCGAACTTCTCCGATTGCAGCGCCTCGTTGGCCAGCCATTCCTCCTTCTTGCGAAGGAACGTCTCGTAGTTCCCCGGCCACGACGTGAGCCGGCCACGATCGAGCTCCACAATCCGCGTCGCCAGCCGCTGGAGAAAGGCGCGGTCGTGCGTCACGAACACCACGGCGCCGCGGTACTCGGCCAGGAAGTTCTCGAGCCAGCCGATCGCCTCGATGTCGAGATGATTGGTCGGCTCGTCGAGCAGCAGTACGTCCGGCTCCGATACCAGGGCGCGCGCCAGCAGCACGCGCCGCCGCCAACCGCCTGAAAGCGAATCAACGATGGCATCGCCGTCGAGATCGAGCCGCGACAGAATCTGATCAACTTTGTGGGCACGGCGCCACTCTTCGGCGTCGTGCTCCGTCATCGAGGTGAGACCGGCGGAGACGACCTGCGAGACCGACTGCGATGTCGATAACGGCACATCCTGCACGAGCCGGGCAACGTTCAACGCCGGCTGGCGCCAGACCTGTCCGCCATCGGGCGCCAGTTCTCCGCTGATGATCTGCAGGAGCGTCGATTTTCCGGTGCCATTCCTTCCGAGAATGGCGATGCGTTCCCTCGGCTCGATCAGCAGCGACGCATCGTCGAGGAGTGGCAGGTGACCGAAGGCAATTGAAATGTGGTCGAGTGAAACAACAGGCACGGGGGAATATTTTCGGGGACAGGGACAGGGACAGGGACTAGATTCTGGATTCTGGATTCTAAATTCTAGCGCGCGCGGCGTCGG
>CADEEX010000344.1 GCA_902826465.1 uncultured Acidobacteriota bacterium | reverse complement strand
TGTAGAATCAACAGTTTACAGGCGAGTGGCTGAGCCGTAAACCTCAAATTGTGTAGCGAATTGTGTAAGACCTCTGAATGTCCCGAGATCACTTACAGGGATTTCGCCCAACGCGAACGCGGGTGCCAGAGGCCCGCACAACCGGGCGCAGGGCCGCTGACCAGTATAGCCGGTGGCTGGGACATGAGCCTACGCCCAACCCATCGTGAAGTCCGAGTCAGTTGAGAGCTCCGCACGAGACCGTCGGGCAGACCAGACGACCGAACCGACCGCTCACCTTACGGAGTCCGGTCGAAGATGTCGAGGTGCTGGAGCATCGTTCCCGCCTTGGCGGCAGCTATGACTCCACGGAAGTGGGTGTGATGGGGGACCGAGCCTAGGGCCGAGAACCGGCTCGTCCGCACGGCTCTGGCGATCGGATCCTTGGGCTTGTCTTTCGGCAGGAACTCGTCCAATCGGTTCGACGTCATGAAGTAGCCCAGCCAGGCGAGCTGGTAGACGTTGTCTGACTCCCTCTCCATTAACTCTTGGTACCACTCGCCGATATGTGTGCCTATCGTTCTCTTGGTCGCCAGCGTCGGGCGAGATCTCAGGATCGCCTCCACAATGGCCAGGACTTTCGGCATCACCTTGGCGCGAAGTGTCGGGAGCATTAGCAGGAGGCTCAACGCCTGATCGATTTCCCGAGGCTTCAAAGTCAACCGAAGGGATCGCTTCTGGTCAACCAGGTCGGCAAGGAAGCGATCGATCACGCCAGTTCCAGGATTCACGCGGTCGATGGTGACGACGGACAAGTAGACCTCTCGAAACCTCCGGTACGTGTAGCGCCCCTTGGGATGGGGATTTGCGGCGTGGTATTGGGACACCCAGGGCCGAAACAACCCATCAGGCAGCACTCGAGGTTCCGTCTTGTCTTCATTCAGTTCGAGCCTGAACGTCCGAAGCGACGCCTGCAAGAGCTTCAGTGCCGTTCGCCCATCCTCTGACCTCTTGGCTAGGAGTCTGTAGTCGTCCTTGAACCTGACCACCAACACGCGGGACGCCAGCCCGTTCTTCTTCAAAGCCTTGGAGAAGAGACTGTCGACACCGGCCAAGACCAACTCCGCCACCAGATCAGAAACGGCTGGGCCAATTGGGAGTCCATTCGTGCAGCCGTCATTTGCGTTCTGAAAGAGCTTGTCGAGTCGGTTGCCCACCAGGTTGAAGTCACGTCGTCGCTTTCGAGCCGTTCGCTTTCCGTGGAGGGCCCAAGAAATGCTGTGTGTGTAGATTGCCGGATAGCAGTTCTTGACGTCGGCGGTGAACAGGCAGCGGTAACGAAACGCTTCGGCCGCGAGGTCGCGCTCTGCCATCTCGATCCACTCGTAGATCATTCGCCCCGCTCGAAGTGGCCCTACCGTCCCGGGCGCTCGACGATCTACGGGAATCGGGAAGCTGTACGACAGGACGCAGGTGTCCGTCGGGAACAGAGTCTTGACGATGGTCTTCCAGTTCCTCGCGATCAGAATCGCGATGTCGGTATGAACGTCTGGGTTGACGACCCCGAACGTGCGGTCGGTCCAGTCACTCTTCGGGAACTGGATGGGCAGCAGCTCCCTCACGGGAACCGAGTAGTCCCTCTTGGTATGGGGGACCAGAGGCGTGCCGAATGCCCGATGCTTCGTGACCGCGAAGCACGGAGGTAGGACATACGACTCAGGGAAGTACCCGACCGTCTGTAGCCAGTCGTAGACCTCGCGCGGTCTGAGCTTCCTGGCCAGCGCCGCGGTTTGGCGGAAGTGACGGCCCGGTCTAGTAGGCATCAGATCGCCCCGGTTGGTCTGAGGTCGCCGAGGAACTCTGAGGTTGGTTCGACGCCGCTGATGAACAGGCGGTCGCGAGCCCTGGTGCAGGCCACGTACAGCAAATGGCGTTCAGTGTCGTATACCTCCTGCAGGTCACCGTCGTCTCCGACGCTCTCGATACGCGATTGCAGAGGGACAACCTCGTCGTCGCACGCCATGACGGCCACGGCGCGGAACTCGAGCCCCTTCGCCAGGTGCATCGTGGCGACGCTCGTCTCGCCTTGCCGGACGTCGACGCGGTCATCCAGAAGGCGCGGCGAGAGCCCGGCGGCCGTCACGGCGGCGGTGGCACGGGCTGACTGTTCCGCGGACCGAACGAAGACGGCGACCTCGTGCGGCTTCAGCCCACCGTCAACCAGCGACCGCAACCACTCCCCGACACCGGCTCGCTCCAGGGTCTCCGTCGCGAATGTTCGGATGTCGGGCGGCGGGCCGTTGAAGACTGACAGGGTGTGCCGGCGATCTTCTCGGTTGCCATCGACGTCAGCGATCTCCGGGCCGAGAAGGCGGTCGGCCTGCTCTCGGATCTGGTGCGATGTCCGGTAGTTGACGCGGAGGGACTTCGACCGCCCGCGGACGTCCACGCCGAGGGCCTTCCATGAGAATGCCTGCTGGAAGATCCGCTGGCCCGTGTCCCCGGAGAAGAACAGGCCGTTCGGGCGTCCGGCGCCCAGTGCCGCAAGGAACCGGAGCTGCGCGATGCTGACGTCCTGCGCTTCGTCGATGACCGCTGCATCGTATGCGGGCGTGCTGCGCCCAACCTGGGCATCCGCGAGGGCCTGGAACATCGCCGACTCGGTGAGCAGTCCGCGTGCCTTCAGCCCCTCGCGAACGCGTTCGAAGACCTTCCACAGCACCGAACGGCTCGATTCAGGGAGCCGCGTGCGACGACCCAGGCGCTGTACGTCCCGATAGGCCTCCCAACATCCCAGCTGCCAGGCATCGACCACGTGTTCCCATTCGTCCCGCAGGAACGACGCGGAGAACTTGTGACCCTCACTCGTCGCCGCCGCGTCTTGGATCAGCTTCTCGATATCTGCTCTTGAGGCCAGGCGCACCGGCCCGAGCTGTGCGTGGTGCAGCCGGATACCCAAAGCGCGCATCGCGAAGACCTCGAGCCTCTCCGCCACGCGCGGTTCACTGCCGATCAATCGCTTCACGTTGGCGCGGAGTGCGTGCGCCAGCGGGTCAGAGAACGTCGCGAGAAGGATTCTGGCGTCAGGACTGCTCCGAGCCAGATGCACAGCCCTGTGGATCGCGACGACCGTCTTTCCGGTACCCGCTGACCCTGATACGCGCGCGGGGCCGCTGTAGTCCCGCGTCACCAGTTGGCGCTGCTCGGGATGCAGGAATACGGCCCACTTGTCCCAGGGGGCATCGAGCGCGTGCTCCAGTTCGGCGACGCTCGTCACCACGCGGAAGCGCCGCTGGGCATCAGGATGGGTGAAGGGATCGGCCGGCACGCCAGAAGGCAGCGCCTCCGGTTTCAGCGGCCGAGGCGCACCCCCCGTTGCGAGTTCCAGAATCGCTTCGGCCGCTTCGGCGGGCAGGTGCTGGGCGAGCGCGAGCAGCCCGTCCTCATCCGCCTGTCGGACATCGTCGAGCCATTCTGATGGCACGCCGAATTCGAGGAGTTGGCTGTCGGACGTTCCGGCGAGCGGCCGTGCCGCTGGCTTCGGTGATGTCACGGCGGGAACGTACGCGGGGACTACGATCTCGCGCACCGACTCCCGCAACTCAATGATCTGCGCCGCCCCCGTGCTGGGATGAGTCTCGAGCTTTCTTCGCTCAGCCCACGCGTACGCGCGGTCGTGGTGATCCACGTAGCACAGAAGCAGACTGCTGTCGGTGCGATGCACGATGAGCCGAATGTCGGCGCTCACCCGGACGGACCAGAAACGCTTGTCCCTGGCCTTGTCCAGCTTGTGAAAACTCAAGCCAGGGGCCGACGCGTCCATCTGCAGGTCGAACGCCGTGGTCTTTACCGCCTTCTGCTCGTCGCCGGTCAGCCGAGCCAGGCTGTCCGTGAAGGTGTCGGCGATGAGAAAGGTATGGCTCATGACCGGCAGCTCACGACGACCACACCACGACATTGCTCGCATCAAGGTGGGGCACCTGCTGCCTGGGAGTCCATCCTTCGTGCGAGACGCGGCCCTCGGATGCCCACTGACGGAGCCAGTCCTTGAGATCGCTCTCCCACGTCAGCGGCTGGGCCATCGCTGTGTCCCATACCTGCTCGTAAGGCACGCGGCCCTCGCTCTCCAGCAGGCGGCGAACCAGCCCACGTGACCGGGTGAGGTAGTGCCCCCGCAGCTCGTCGTAGTACGCCGGGCTGTGCATCTCTTCACCGAACAGGCTGGCCATCCCTGTCGCGTCCAGACGCCGCCGTGCCTCTGCGGCTGCCCGCACCGCCTCCTGATCTTTCATGGCCTTCTTTTCGGCGTCCTTGAAGACCTCGACCCCCTTCCGGTGACGCGTGGCATAAATCAGGTGGAAATGGGTGCGATCCTGCTCCGGGTTGAGCACGATCGCCGTACAGACGTAGGTAAAATTCCCGTTGTCCTTGACGCTTCGGCTGTATTCCTCGACGACCACGTCGTCTCGGTCGAGGCCTTGTGTTCCGGCCACCCTCTGCCCTACACCGGGGCGCCCGAACAACCTCTCGAAGCTCGCCTGAGTCTGCTGCGCTGGAGCCTCCAAAAACCGCCTCACGTCCTTCGTCATCAGGTTGACCAGGACCTCGCACGGCCTCAACGCCAGCAGCGGTGCGATGGTGTCCATCGCAAAGCCCGTCCAACCTGTGGGGTCGATGAAGATGAACGGAAACGTCTCGGTGCCGCCGCGCCGTACGAAGCTTACGATTGCCGGCACGGAGTCTTCGAGAGCCGCATTCCTGGTTTCGATGGTGACGTCTGAGGCCCGAGCGGCGAACCCCTTCAACTGCTCGTGCGCGCTCGCGTCCTTCTCCAGGAAGAAACAGCGCACTTCGACAGCACGGCCGCCCTCACGCTGAACGGCACGGGCCTTCCGCAGCTCTTCGACGGCGATCGCAAACGAAGTGTCACTGAGATCCTCTGTCTGCGCCTTCCAAGGCCCTGAGAAGCAGTCGACGTACGTAATCGAGTCCCAACGACTGAGCACGATCGGCGCAAAGCGGCTCAGGTAAGTGCGCAGCACCCGGTGCTTGACCAGGGTCTGCTCGCGGCCGATGTAGGCATCACCATCCACGGGCGTTGGCTAGTAGTTCGCAGCGA
>CADEEX010000343.1:2238-5128 GCA_902826465.1 uncultured Acidobacteriota bacterium | reverse complement strand
GATGCCGATCACGAGCATCTCCCAGGCGACGCGGCCATCCTGCGCGCCGCCGTGAGCGGCGTCGACGCGCTCAATACCAGGCTCGGTGCCGGGCATGAGCACCGCTTCTACCTGTTGCACCGCGAACGCCGGTGGAATCAGGGCGAACAGCAGTGGATGGGATGGGAGCGGAAGCGCGGCAAGCTCGAAGAGTTCAATCGCCTGCTGCGCGGCGCCGCCGACACGAGCTACACCACCATTGTTGGTGAGCGTGCGCTCTTTTCGTCCGTGAAGTACGTCATCACGCTCGATTCCGACACGAAGCTGCCACGCGATGCCGCCAAGGACTTGATCGGCATTGCCGCGCACCCGATGAACCGGCCGCGCTTCGACGCCGCCGGCAGCCGCGTCGTCGAGGGGTTCGGCATCCTCCAGCCGCGCGTGTCGGTGACGATGGCGAGCGCCGCGGGGTCGTTGTTTGCGCGCACCTACGCCGGGCACACCGGTGTGGACCCGTACACGACGGCCGTGTCGGACGCGTATCAGGATCTGTTCGACGAAGGCATCTACACCGGCAAAGGCCTGTACGACGTTGACGCGTTCGTGCAGGCGCTCGACGGCCGAGTGCCCGACAACGCGCTGCTGTCGCACGATCTGTTCGAGGGGCTGTACGCGCGCACGGCGCTGGTGACCGACACCGAGGTGGTGGACGACTACCCTTCGAGCGTGCTGACGCACGCGCGCCGCCAGCACCGCTGGGTGCGCGGCGACTGGCAGATTCTGCGGTGGCTGCTGCCGCTGGTACCGACGCGCGATGGCTTTGAACGCAACCCGCTCCCGCTGATTTCACGCTGGAAAATTCTCGACAACCTGCGCCGCAGCCTCCTGGCCCCAGCCATGCTCGCGGCGCTGCTGCTGGCGTGGACGGTACTGCCAGGCTCGCCAGCGATCTGGACGGCGTTGCTGCTCGTGGTGCCGCTTGCGCAGGCCTTGCTGCGCGTGGCGGCCAGCGTTCGCTGGCCCTCGCACGGCCAGCCCGTGCGGGTGTTCGTGCGCACGGTGCTCGAAGACCTGTCGGCCGACCTCGCGCGTGCGTCCCTGACGGTGCTGTTCCTGGCTCACCAGGCCTTCCAGATGGTGCATGCCATCGTCGTGACGCTGGTGCGTCTGGGCGTCACCCGGCGGCGGTTGCTCGAATGGGAAACGTCGGCGTCGGTCGAACGGCGCACCGCGCTCGAGCCAGGCGTGTTCGCGCGCGAGATGGCGTCGAGCCTGGTCATCGCCGGTGTGGCGGCCGTGCTGGTGCTGGCGGGTCGTCCGGCCGCCTGGTGGGTCGCGCTACCGTTCGTGGCGGCGTGGTCGGCGGCGCCCTGGGTCGCCTACGCCCTCAGCCGGCCCGTGCCGGCACCGACAGTGGCGTTGTCGCCGCCCGATCGCGAGTTCTTTCAGGACGCGGCGCGCCGGACCTGGCACTACTTCGACACGTTCGTCACCGACGTTGATCACTTCCTGCCGCCCGACAACGTGCAGTTCACGCCAACGCTGACCATCGCGCATCGCACCTCGCCCACCAATGTCGGCATGGGCCTGATGGCGTCGCTGTCGGCATTCGATCTCGGGCTGATCCAGATCGACGATCTGGTGCAGCGGGTCGATGCGACGCTGTCAACGGTCGAGCAGTTGCCCAAGTTCCATGGACACCTGTTGAACTGGTACGACTCGAGCACGCTCGAGCCCCTGGTGCCGCAGTACGTGTCGACGGCTGACAGCGGGAACCTCGCTGGCGTGCTGATCACGCTGTCGGTCGCCTTCTCGGAACTCTCGGCCACGCAGCCGGCCTCGGCGTCGGCCACGACGCTCTCCGGGATCGCCGAGCGCTGTCAGCGGCTGTTCGACGCCATGGACTTTGGCTTTCTGTTCGACCGCACGCGCCAGCTGTTCACCATCGGCTATCGGGTGGCCGACGCCGAACGGCCGGGCCGTCGCGACGCGTCGTTTTACGATCTGCTCGCCTCGGAAGCGCGACTCGCCAGTTTTCTGGCCATCATGAAGGGCGACGTCCCCGAGGCGCATTGGTTTCACCTTGGTCGCTCGGTGACCAGCGTCCGCGGCACACCGGTGCTGTTGTCGTGGAGCGCCACGATGTTCGAGTACCTCATGCCGCAGTTACTGATGCGGAGTTACCCGAACACGCTGCTCGACGAATCGTGCCAGCGAGTGGTCTCACGCCAGATCGACTACGGCGATGATCATGGAATTCCGTGGGGCGTGTCCGAATCGGCCTATAACGTGGTCGACCGGCACGACACCTACCAGTACAAGGCATTCGGCATTCCCGCGCTCGGGCTGAAGCGTGGGCTCGGCGACGAACGCGTGGTCGCGCCCTACGCGACCGCGCTGGCCGCCATGGTCGATCCCACTGCCGCCGCGGCCAACCTGCGACGGCTGGCGGTGCTTGGGGCTGACAGCGAGTACGGCTTCTACGACGCCATCGACTACACGCACCCACGACGCGACCGCACGGATGATTCGGCGCCGATCGAAGCTGAGCACGTCAAGAATGAGCCGCCGCCGCACAGCGCCGCCACCAGCCGCGGGCCGGCGGTCGTGCAGACGGTGATGGCGCATCACGCCGGCATGAGTCTGGTGGCGTTTGCGAACGTGTTGCTCGACGGCATCATGGTCGAGCGGTTCCATCGCGATCTCCGCGTGCAGGCCACCGAGCTGCTGCTGCAGGAGCGCGTGCCGCGATACGCGCCGACGATCGAGCCGCGCCCCATTGAAGAACGACGCGAGGCGCCCCCCGCACCGCCGGTGCCGGTGCGGCGCTATCGCTCGGCAGCCACGGTGTATCCGCACGCGCAGTTCCTCTCGAACGGCAACTTCATCAGCGTCGTCACCAACGCCGGCG
>CADEEX010000343.1:0-2228 GCA_902826465.1 uncultured Acidobacteriota bacterium | reverse complement strand
GTGTGGTCGCCCACCCACCTGCCGACCCGCCTCGTCGCCGACGACTACAAGGTGGAGTTCCGTGCCGAGAAGGCGACCTTCCTTCGCCGCGACGGCGACATCTCCACGCGTCTGGAAGTGGCAGTGTCCACGGAAGACGATGTCGAGGTACGCCGACTTACCGTGATCAATTACAGCAGCCGGCCGGCGGAGATCGACATCACCAGCTACGCGGAAGTGGTGCTGTCTCCACCCGCCGACGACCTGGCGCACCCGGCGTTTGCGAAGCTGTTCCTTGAAACCGAGTTCCTGGCCGAATCGTCGGCACTGCTGTGCCACCGGCGGCCTCGCGATCCCAAAGAGACGAGCGCCTGGGCCATGCATACCATGAGCATGGACGGGCGGCCGCACGGGGTGCTCGAGTGGGAAAGCGATCGCGTCCGCTTCATTGGCCGCGGCCGCGATACCGACGCCCCGGCGGCGCTCGATGGGCGCGCGCTGTCGGGCACTGTCGGGACGGTGCTCGACCCGATCTTCAGCCTGCGTCAGCGCGTCCGTCTCGCGCCGGGCGGATCCGCCCGCGTGGCCTTCTCCACCGGACTGGCGTCGAACCGTGAAACGGCACAGGCACTCGCGCACAAGTACCACCAGCCGGGCGCCGCGGCCCGCACCTTTGCGCTGGCCTTCACACAGGCGCAGAGCGGTCTGCGCCATCTCGACATCTCCGCCGAAGACGCCCGGCTCTTCGAGCGCCTCGCGTCACGCGTGCTCTACGCGGACGAATCGCTGCGCGCAGCTCCCGACCTGATCGCCTCGAATGAGTTGTCGCAACCGGCGCTCTGGGCTCACGGAATCTCGGGCGATCTCCCGATTCTGCTGGTCCGTGTGCTTGAGAACGACGACGAGACGCTGGTGCGACAGGCGCTGCAGGCACAGGAGTACTGGCGCCTGAAAGGCCTGAGTGCTGACGTCGTGATTCTCAACGAACATCCGATCAGCTACCTCGACGAGATGCAGACGCAACTCATGGCCCTGCTCGACAACGGGCCGTGGCGCGGATGGAAGCATCAGAAGGGGGGCGTGTTCCTGCTGCGCGGCGACCGCATGAGCGGCGCGGAGCGCACGCTGCTGCAGACCACCGCCCGTGCCGTCCTGAGCGGCGACCGTGGCGGCCTGCGGGCGCAGCTTGATCGATCCTACGGGGCCGAGCGCACCGCGGAGATCGAGGCGGTCGCACGAATCGACGAAGCGAGCCAGGCTGTGGTGGCGCTCGATCCGATTCCGGTGCCGGCCCTGACCCTCGCGAATGGACACGGCGGCTTCGCCGACAACGGTCGCGAGTATGTCATCGTGTGCGAAGGCGATCGCGAGACCCCGTTGCCGTGGGTCAATGTGATCGCCAATGAACGCTTCGGCACCATCGTCACCTCGTCTGGCGCCGCGCACACCTGGGCCGGCAACAGCCGCGAGAATCGACTCTCGCCGTTCGCGCCCGATGCGGTCACCGACGGCACCTCCGAGGCGATCTACATCAGGGATGACGCGAGCGGGGCGATGTGGTGCCCGACGCCTGGACCCGTGCGTCGCCGGCCGGCGGAACGCATTCTCGTACACCACAGGCCCGGGGTGTCGCGCTTCGAGCGTCGCGACCATGGCCTGAGCCAGACGCTGGATCTCTTCGTTGACGACAGCGACCAGGTGAAGTGCTCGCTGTTATCGCTCACCAATGAGTCGGCGCAACCGCGTCGCCTGTCGGTGTTCCTGTACGTGCAGCTGGTGCTCGGTCCCCCGCGCGAAGGCCAGGAGCGCTACGTGGTGACCGCGTACGACAGCGAATCGGGCACCATCCTGGCACGCAACCCGTATCGCGAGCAGGATGGGTGCAGCGTGGCGTTCGTCGGTGCGTCGGCGCCGGTCGTGTCCGCGACCGGGAATCGTCGCGATTTCATCGGTCGCAATGGATCGCTGGCCGCGCCTGCGGGTCTCAGGGCACCGGCGCTCGATGGTCAGTTCGGCGGTGGCCACGACCCGTGTGCCGCGCTGCAGGTGGACGTGACGCTCGGCGGGCACGCCACCGAACAACTGGTGTTTGTGGTGGGTCAGGGGCACGATGCGGCCGATGCGCTGCGGCTGCGGACGCGTCATGCCAGCGCCGCGGCGGCGGCCGCATCGCTCGAACGTGTCACCAATCACTGGAACCAGACGCTCGACGCCATTCAGGTGCGCACGCCCGACGACTCGTTCGATGT
>CADEEX010000342.1:1858-5130 GCA_902826465.1 uncultured Acidobacteriota bacterium | reverse complement strand
ATCAACTACACGTTCTACCGGATGCCGACTGAGAAGCTGGTGAGCGGATGGGCCACGCAAACGCCGGACCCCTACAAGCTCACGCTCAAGGCGCCGCGGCGCATCACGCACGACAATCGGCTCAAGAACGTCGGCGAGCTGGTGAGCAGCTTCTGCCAGGTGGCGGGCACGCTTGGCGACAAGCTCGGCGCGCTGCTGTTTCAGTTGCCGCCGAACCTGAAGAAAGACGTGGCGCTGCTCGATGCCTTTCTTCGCGATCTGCCACCGAAGGCGCCGGCGGCGTTCGAATTCCGCCACGCCTCGTGGCTGGACGATGAGGTGAGCGCGCGGCTGTCGGCGCGAAACCTGGCCCTGTGCATTGCCGACAGCGAACGGCTGTCGACGCCCGTCCGCGTCACCGCCGACTACGCCTACTTCCGCCTGCGAGACGAGGGCTATACCGCCGACGACATTGCACGCTGGGCCGACACGATTCGCGACGCGACCACCGGCTGCCGCGACGTCTTCGTCTATTTCAAGCACGAAGACGAGGGCAAAGGGCCGGAGTTCGCGCGCATCCTCATGCGTCGTCTCGGCATGGACGTCATGGAGTAGTGTCCGTACGACGAACGTCGTGCTCGGCGACGAAGCGGACGATCGTCTGCTCGGCCCAGTAGCCATCGTCGGTGTCGGAGCGCGGACCGATGAATCCGCAGTGGCCACCGTGGGCACTGAGCGCGACGGTAATGTGCGGGTTGCCGGTGACGACCGGGTCGGTGAACGGCGGGTGTGGCACGAACGGGTCGTCTTTCGCCGAGATGATCAGTGTGGGCACGCGGATCCGATCGGCGATGCGCATGGCGCTGGCGCGGTGGTAATAGTCTTCGGCGTTCAGGAAGCCGAAGTGTGGCGCGGTGTAGTACTCATCGAAGTCGCGCACGCTCTTCACCTGTTCCAGCCTCGACAGGTCGAATGAGCCGGGACGGAGTGCCACCTTCTTGCGCAGCCGCTTCTTGAGATCGCGCACGAAGTTCCACTCGTAGAGCCAGTTGCTGCGCTTCTCGAGCGCGCGCACGCACTGCGCAATCTCGATGATGGGCGACACGGCGGCGACGGCCACGAGCTGTGGCGGCACGTCGGCGCCGTACTCGCCCGCGAGCTTCAGCGCGAGGTTGCCGCCGAGCGAGTAGCCGGCCACGGCGATCCGGGTGATGCCATCGACCGTCGTCAATTCGTGAATGACGTGCCGGGCGTCATCGGTGAGCCCCGAGTGGAAGAGGCCGGTCGACAGGTGTTCGGTGTTGCCGCAGTTGCGTTGATTGAGCCGCACGACATTCATGCCGAGCGTAAACGCCTTGTCGGCGAGCCCCTTCATGTAATGGGCGTGGCTCGAGCTGTTGAGGCCGTGGAGCAGCAGCAGCGTGCGCTGCGCCGCGGGCTCCGGTTGCCAGTGACAATGCGCGAGCACCCTGGCCCCGGGTGCCGGGTCGAAGAAACGCTCGGTCGGTGCGGGCAGCCGTGGGAACTGGCGCGGATTGCCCCAGCCAAAGATGGTCATCCAGTGACCGTTGCTCAGGCCGCGGCGGGGAACGAATGGGGCGGACACCTTCAGATGATACTCAGGGCTGGGGGCTCGGGCTCACGGCTCACGGCTCAGGGCGTCGGTGTAGCGCTGCGCAACGCCCTTCACGCCCAGCATGAACGCCAGCGCATTGCGCGGATGGCTCCCCTCGAACAGGCCCCAGTGTGCCACCAGCCGCGAACGGGTGTGGCGGAGGATCGGCAACTGGCCAAGCGCCCGGTAGCCGAACTGACGGACCTGCCACGACACGGCGCGGGCGTAGTAGGCCAGAGAGCCGAAGACCCTCCCGGTGGTCTCATGCCTGACCTGTGTCAGCGCCTGCACGACGTCGGCAGACAGCAATGACGAATCCCGGAAGAACAGCGTGCTCCCCGCTTTCTTCGTTTGGCCGAAGAGATGTCGAGGGACGCCGGCTTCTTCAAGGATGCGTCGGGGAATCGGGCGGTCGTAGCGGCCACCCACGCGAAAGGGGGTCATTTCCCTGGAGCGGGAAATGGCATTGATGGCTGGCGCCTGACGCGCGGCGATCATCGGCAACGGCACGTGGCAGAACCCGGTCGTCAGTCGCAGTTCCTGAAGACTGCATCCGGCCCGGTCCTGGCGGGCGAACGTCGTATTCGGGGACGTGCGCAGGTTCCACATTCTGTCGCCGTGAAATCCTGTCAGCAGCACGCGATCGGGCAGCAGTGGGCGCAGGTGACGGAAGCAGTAGTCTTCGCCGCCGAGGCCGTTGGACAGCACCGACATCAAGTCGTCGTCTATGTCGACGCGGTCGGCCCGTTCGACTTCGATCGCGGTCATCCCCAGGGCGGACGCGACATCGACGCCGCTGTCGTCTGCGCCCCCCCGTGCCGATCGGAGTGTCACCACCCGCTCGCAGCCAAGCGGCCTGGCGAGGGCGGCGCCGGTTGCCGAGTCGTAGCCGCTCGAACAGGTGGACAGCGGCTGGAACCGTCTCCGGCGGGTCGGTGCTGCCGCATTCGCCAGCGAGCGTGCCAGCGTGGACTGCAGCAACTGCCGGTACGAGGCGAAATCGGTGACGGCGGCGCCCGCAGGTTTTCTGGCCGTGCGCATGCGTCCCTGCGCATCGATGGCGAAGTTATCGCACACGACGCGCTCGATGCGCACAGGCCCGGCGTCGATCAGCAGCCGCTCGTAGCGGTCGATGCCCGTGATGATGGTGGCGAAGCGCTCGGGATAGTCCCACCGGAACGGGACGTCGACGTCGTAGTGCGCCACCAGAAACGCCAGCGAGTTGGACACACCGTAGCCGCCGGCGTGGATGCAGACAAACAGCGATTCGAGTGGATGCGAGGGCGGCACGAACCAGTAGGCCCCCGCGCGCTTGCGCATGCCGGAGCCGAACACCTCGCTGACCTCGTCGAACGACTCGCTCGACCACGCGGCCGCGTAACAGCCCTCGAAGAAGCTGCACTCGCCAACGTCAACCGCGGCGCCGTGAAACAGCGAGGGCGGCTGGTCGTGTCGGTGATCGAACAGCCAGCCCATGGCAGCGACAGCGCGCTCGTGGCAGCGGACTTCAGCGATCGACGCGTTCGGGTCGACACGCATGCTACGGCCTGTGCGTCATGGCCTCGGTATACCGCCGACGCACGCCGCTCAATCCCAGCATGAACGCCAGGGCATTGCGAGGATGGCCGCCCTCGAACACCCGCCAGTCGCCCAACAAGCACGTGCGGACGTGGCGGAG
>CADEEX010000342.1:0-1848 GCA_902826465.1 uncultured Acidobacteriota bacterium | reverse complement strand
GCCAAAGGCACGATAGAAGAACTGCCGCCACTGCCACACGGTGGCGTGCCACCAGTAGCCGACCGTGCCGGCCGAGCCGCCGGCGACGTCGTGTCTGAGTTGCGTGAGTGCCTGCGTCACGTCAGGCGGCAGCAGCGACGGGTCCCAGAACACCAGCGTGCTGCCGGCTTTCTTCGACTGACCGAACAGCGGCCGCGGCACTCCCGCCTCTTCGAGGATACGCCGCGAGATCGGCCGGTCGTAGCTGCCACCGATCGAGTACGGCGCCATCTCCGGCGCCATCGAGATGGCGGTGATCGTCGGGTGCTGTCGCGCGGCAATGAGCGGCACCGGGATGTGGAGAAAGCCGGTCTGCAGTCGCACCTCCTGGAGGCTGTTGCCACTGCGATCGCGTCGGCTCAACACACGGTTCGGCGTGGAGTGCGGGTCCCAGATCCGACCGCCGTGAAATCCGGTGAGCAAGACCTTGCCGCTGGCCATCGGCAGAAACTGCCGGAAGCAGACGTCTTCGCCCCCCATGCCGGTGGCCAGCAACTGCAGGAGGTCGTCGCCCATCTCGGCACGTGCCGTGCGCTCGACTTCGGTGGTCTTCAGCCCGAGCGCACGTCCGACCTCGACGCCGCTGTCGATGGCGCCGCCCCTCGCCGAACGTAGCGTCACCGCTTCCTGGCAGCCGAGACTCTTCGCCAGCGCCGCACCGGTGGCCGAGTCGTAGCCGCTCGAGCAGGTCGTGAGCGGCGTGTATCGTGTGCGACGCCGTGGGTCGGCGGCGTTCGCGAACGATGCCTCCAGCGTCGAGCGCAGCGCCTCACGGTAGGACGCGAAATCGGACACCGGCGCGCGGCTCGGTTTTCGCTCCGTCCTGACGCGCCCGTCGTCATCGATGGTGAAGTTGTCGAAGACGACGCGCAGGATCTCGCCACGGCCGACGCGCATCAGCAGCGGCTCGTAGTCGTCGATGCCATGCACCACCGTCGCGAAGATCGCGCCGTAGTCCGGGCGGTAGGGCACCGTCAGGGCAAAGTGCGCCACCAGGAACGCCAGCGAGTTGGAGACGCCGTAGCCATGATCGTGGCGATAGACGTAGAGCGACTCGAGCGTGTGCGACGGAGGAATGAACCAGGGCTGCCCGTCGCGCCGCGTCATGCCTGAGCCGAACACGTCTTCGGCACGATCGAACGACTCGCTGGCCCAGTCGGCCGCGTAACACCCTTCGAAGAATCCGGTCGCGACCTCGTCGACATCCGGCCCGAGCCAGGCCTCGGCCGGACGATCGTGTTGCTGGTCGAACAACCAGGCCAGCGGCGGGAGTCGCCGACGATGAATCCGCACGCGTGTGCTGCCATCGTAGTGCACGCGCCGCGGGCCTGTCGAACGTCAAGTATGATGTCGCGCATGTCGAAGGCGCGGACCGGTTCCGGTCTGTACATCCAGGTGCTCGTGGCGATCGCCCTCGGTGTGGTCTTCGGCCTGCTGTGGCCCGAGCACGCCGCCGCGATGAGGCCGCTCGGCGACGGCTTCATCAAGCTGGTCAAGATGATGATCGCGCCGATCGTCTTCACCACGGTCGTCGTCGGCATTGCGCACATGGGCGCCATGAAGGACGTCGGCCGCATCGGGTTGCGCGCGCTGGTCTACTTCGAGGTCGTCTCCACGGTGGCGTTGGTGATTGGCCTCGTCGTGGTCACGATTCTGAAGCCGGGCGTGGGTGTGGGCTTCGATCCGGCGACGGCCGATGTCAGCGCGGTGTCGTCGTATACCACCGCGTCGCAGCATCTGAGCACGGTCGACTTTCTGCTGAACGTGATTCCGGACACGATCGTCGGCGCCTTTGCTCGCGGCGACGTG
>CADEEX010000341.1:2967-5133 GCA_902826465.1 uncultured Acidobacteriota bacterium | reverse complement strand
GGCGTCTGCAACAGGTTGGGTTGCCCGACATAGACAATGAAGAACGACGCGTCGAGCCCACCCTCGATCATTTTGGGCAGATTGACCTGTGTGTCGAGGCGCTGCGTGTAATTGCGCGTCGGCGTGAAGTTCGCCGGGTCGATGTCGTTGTGGGTATCGAGGGCAATCACGCGATCGTGAATCGCCCGCGCCTGCTGTCGCACCTGGTCGGGGACAGCCGCTGTCTGCGCCGACAGTGCACGAATGGCAATGGTGACGATGGTGACGGCGATAGCGGCATGGCGGTGGCAGGCCTTCGGCATGTTCCGATTCTAGCGGCGGAACGCAGTCGTCCGGCGGGCGTCGTGCGCTAGAATGCCGGCAACGGTCGCGAGCGCGACCGATTCCCGAATGTCCGGCACGGCGTCCGGAAGGAGTGCTTCGTGATTCGTATCGTCATTTCCTCCTCGGCAAGAGCGCGACTCGAGGCGGCGCGGCAGTTTGTGCTCGATGCTGCACCAGCCGCTGAGACCCTCGTGCTCAGCGCGACCCGTGGCGCGGCGGACGACTTTGTCCGCCAGCTGGCCCTCGCGCAGGGCGCTACCTTCGGGCTCTATCGCTTCAGCCTGACGCAATTCGCGGCGCGCCTGGCAGGGCCGCGGCTCTCCGAAGATCGGCGCGCGCCGGCGACCGCACTCGGCATCGAGGCTGTGGCTGCGAGAGCCGCGTATGAAGCGGATCACGAAGGCGTGCTGACGTATTTCGCGCCGGTGGCCACGTCCCCGGGGTTCCCGCGCGCGCTCGCTCGGACGCTCGAGGAGTTGTCGCTTGCGGCCGTACGGCCGGCCGATCTGGATGGCGCCGGTGGCGGCGCGGTTGACCTCGCAGAGCTGCTGGCCAGGTTCGAGGCCCAGTGTGATGCCGTGTCCACGGTCGATCGTGCCGGGTTCCTGGCGGCGGCGACGCGAGCGGCCCACGAGAGAAGCGGGCCGTATGCCGCGTGCCGCCTGCTGTTGCTCGACGTGTCACTCACCAATGCATCCGAGCGGGCGTTTGTGCGTGCGCTCGTCGGCCGCGCGTCCGACGCACTGGCGACGGTGCCTGACGGCGACACGCTGACAGAAGGCGCTCTGGCCCCGCTGGGCGTCGTCGAGCGCATCGACCCTGCCGGCAGCGGCCTCGACCGCGTCCGGCGTGGACTCTTCGCTGCCGGCACGGTCGCGGTCGGTGAGCCGATCGAGGACGTCGAGCTGTTCTCGGCGCCAGGCGAGGCGAGGGAGGCGGTCGAGATTGCCCGTCGGATCCTGCGCGAGGCGCGAAGCGGCGTGCCGTTCGATGGCATGGCGATCGCCTTACGCGCGCCACAGCAATATGCCGGGCTGCTCGAGCATGCGCTCGAACGTGCCGGGATTCCGGCCTACTTCGAGCGTGGTTCACGACGTCCGCATGCGGCCGGTCGCGCGTTTCTGTCGCTGGTCGCCTGCGCGCAGGAGAATCTGTCGGCGCGCCGCTTTGCTGAGTACCTGTCGCTCGGCCAGGTGCCACGGCCCGCGGCGGGACCGGCGGGGCCAGACATTGTTCCGGCCTCGCGGGACGACGTGTTCGGACCGCTGGCCGATCGTGCGGATCAGCAGGCGCACGCCGCCGACGAATCAGTCGCAGCGGAACCGTCTCCCCGCGCCTTCCGCGCGCCCTGGAAGTGGGAGCGGCTGCTGGTGGAGTCCCGGGTGGTGGCGTCGAGCGAGCGCTGGGAGCGCCGTCTGCGAGGACTGCTGCGCGAATGCGAGCTGCAGCGGGCGGCGCTTGAGCGCACCGAGCCTGAGTCTGCCCGCATCGATCACCTGTTGCGCAAAACGGACGATCTGAAGGCGCTCGATGCCTTTGCCCTGCCGATCATGCGCACGCTGGCCGACTGGCCATTCGAGACGACGTGGACAGAATGGATCGACCTCTTTGAGGCGCTGGCGCCGCGCGTCCTGTCCAGGCCGGAACGCGTACTCCGGGTGCTGGCCGATTTGCGGTCGATGGGTGCCATCGGTCCGATCTCGCTCGACGAGGCGGCGCGAGTGCTCAGCACGCGTCTGAACACGATAGAAACCGAGCCGCCACCGCGGCGCTACCATCGAGGGTTCGTGTGCGGCCCGCCGTTACTTCCCTTCTGTCGCTTCGAGTGAGTCTTTTTGCCGT
>CADEEX010000341.1:0-2957 GCA_902826465.1 uncultured Acidobacteriota bacterium | reverse complement strand
CCGCGCGAAGATCCGCTGCTGCTCGACGCGGCGAGGGTACAACTGAATGCGGGTCTCCTGGTGCAGGCCGAACGGGCTGCCCTCGAGAAGCAGCAATTGCGGCTGGCGGTCGGCGCGGCCGAGCGGAAGCTCTATGTGTCGTTCCCGACCGTGGAAGTCGGCGAAGGGCGTCCGCGCGTGCCGTCGCTCTACGCGCTCGAAGTGTGGCGCGCCATGACCGGCCGGGTGCCGAGTGCCGACGAACTGCAGCAGGCCGCAGCCCGCGCGTCCCAGGCGACCCTTGCCTGGCCGGCGCCGGCCGATCCCGCGCACGCCATCGACGCCCTCGAACACGATCTGGCAACGCTGCGCACGCTGATCGATCAGCCCGACAGTCGCGCCCGCGGTCGTGCGCACTACATCCTGCAGTTGAACGAGTCGCTGCGGCGCTCGGTGAATGAGCGGCATATGCGCGCGCGTCAGGCGTGGGGACGCTGGGACGGGATCGCGCAGGTCACTGACCGGACCCGGCCGATTCTGTCCGGGTATCGCCTGACCAATCCCGCTCGCGTCTACTCGCTGTCGGCGCTCCAGCGCTACGCGACGTGCCCGTATCAATTCCTGCTGGGGGCCATTTACCGGTTGCGCCCGGCCGAGGATCTGGAGCCGCTGCAGCGGATGGATCCGCTCACCAGGGGAAGCCTCTTCCACGCCGTGCAGACGGAGTTCTACCGTCGCCTGCAGGGTCGCGCCCAACTGCCGGTACGGCCGGGTGACTTGTCAGAGGCGCTGGAAGTGCTCGATGACTGCCTGAAGGAGGTCGCCGATCGCGAGCACGAACAGCTCGCGCCTGCAATCGAGCGCGTCTGGTCCGACGAAATCGCCGCGATGCGGCGCGACCTCCGGCTGTGGGTCGATCAGATTGCGCACGCCGATGATGGCTGGGTGCCGATCCGATTTGAGTGGGCATTTGGCTTGAAGGGTGGCGGTCCGCTGGCTGAAGGGCGCGATCCCGACAGCCGGCTTGATCCGGTCACCGTGGATGGCCGCTTCAAGCTGCACGGGTCGATCGATCTGATCGAAGAGCACGAGACGACCAAGGCGCTTCGCGTCACCGACCACAAGACCGGGCGCTATCGCGGCAAGGAGCACATGATGATCGGCGGTGGACGCACGCTGCAGCCCGTGCTCTACTCGATGGCCCTCGAAGCCGCGCTGGAGCGACCGGTGGCGCAGGGGCGCCTTTATTACGCCACCACCGACGGCGGTTTCAAGGACGTCATCATCCCGATCGTTGAGGTCAGCCGGAAGGCGGGGCTCGAGGCGCTCGACATTATCGACCGCGCCATTGCATCGGGATGTCTCCCACCGGCGCCTGACGACGGGGTGTGCACATGGTGCGACTTTCGTCCGGTGTGCGGCGCAAACGCCGAACGTCGCAGCCGTCTCAAGTCACCAGAATTAATGGCCGACCTCCAGGCGTTGCGGAGGAAGCCATGAGCGCGCCGCTGCGCGATCAGAAGGATCGCGATCTCATTCGATACGCGCTGGATGACACGGTCGTCGTTGAAGCCGCCGCCGGCACCGGCAAGACGACCGAACTGGTGCAACGGATTCTCGGCGTGCTGGCAAGTGGCCGGGCACGCATCGAGCAGATCGTTGCCGTCACGTTCACCGAGAAGGCCGCCGGCGAACTGAAGCTCCGCATCCGCAAGGAGCTCGAAAGCCTCCGGCAGCGCTCATCTTCCCCCGACATCGTCAACCGCTTGACGCAGGCGATCCAGAGTCTGGAAGAAGCGCACGTCAGCACAATCCATGGCTTCTGCGCTGACCTGCTGCGGGAACGGCCCGTGGAAGCCTGCATCGACCCGGTGTTCGAGGTGCTGGCCGAGGCGAAGGCGACCCGGATCTTCGACGAGGCGTTTCAGATCTGGCTGCACGAACAGCTTGAAGATCCGCCCGAGGGTCTGCGCCGTGCCTTGCGGCGGAGCGTCTGGTCAAAGGACGGGCAGGGAAGTGACGACGGGCCGGTCGAGCGCATCCGCCGTGCGGCGCGTGAGCTTGCGGAATGGCGTGATTTTACCGGCGAGTGGAGACGCGAGCCGTTCGATCGCGATGCGTCGATGGTTCCACTGGTCGAGCGCCTGCACGAGCTCGCCAGACTCACGGCGTCGCCGATCTCCACGCGCGATCCCTTGTTCCAGGACACGGTGGCGGTACGTGAGTTGAGCCGCGACATCGAGACGGCGCAGCGCTTTTCTGCCGTCGACGGGGACGGGTGGGAAGCGCGGCTTACCGACCTCGCGCAGAACCGCAACCTGCGCCGGGCCCGCAAAGGCCGCGATCGGATGTTTGGCAAGACGGTGGCGCGTGACGATGTATGGACGACGTTTGAGTCGCTGATGGCCGATCTCGACCGCTTTCAGATGGCGGCCGACGCCGACCTCGCCGTGCTGCTGCATCGGGAACTGCGCGTGGTGGTGGCCGACTACGCCAGGCTGAAGCAACGCGCCGGCGGTCTCGATTTCGTGGATCTGCTTTTGCGCGCGCGCGATCTGTTGAAGAGTCATCGCGACGTTCGAGACGCATTCCAGCAGCGGTTTGCCTGCCTGTTTGTGGACGAATTCCAGGACACCGACCCGCTGCAGGCCGAGATCATGCTGCTGCTGTCGGCCGACGATGCGGCCGAGGCCGATTGGCGACGGGTGCGTCCGGTCCCCGGCAAGCTGTTCATCGTCGGCGATCCGAAGCAGGCGATCTACCGCTTCCGCCGTGCCGACGTCGATACGTACCGCGAGGTGTGCGATCTGCTCGAGGCCAGGGGCGCGAAGCGCGCCTACCTGCACACCAGCTTCCGCTCGACACCGGCGATTCAGCACGTGGTGAACGCGGCATTCTCGAGGGTGATGACCGGCGACCGCATCACGCGACAGGCCGACTACGTGCCGCTGACGCCGCATCGCGACGATTCACCGGTG